>NZ_PUED01000335.1 GCF_003024925.1 Paramuribaculum intestinale | reverse complement strand
GATTGGGGCAGAGGCCTCGATCATGACTCTTTTGTGCCTACACAATCGGCACAGAAACATAAGCAATTGATTTTTAACGTTAATCTTTTCTAAATCTCAACGAGAATTTTGGAATACAACATAGAAGGAGGGACACAATAATGGGTAGATACTATTCAAAACACGACGATGCGATAAAAACCTTCTTCGCGCAATGCAAGGATTGCACCGACATGGCCGGCCGGCTCATCTCCGGCCACAGGCCGACAATCATGGGAAAGAGATTCATGACGGACGCGCAGTTGTCAGACCATCTGAATATCTCACGCCGCACATTGCAACAGTACCGCGACAGCGGCAGAATCGCGTTTTATCGTCTTGACGGCAAAATCCTGTATGACGAGGACGATGTGAGGGATTTCCTCGCATTGTCATACCGTCCTAAATTTGAAGACTGGGGCACCTGAAAAAAATGCGGCAACCGGAGCTGTTTCCGATTGCCGCATTTCCTTTGTCTGATTGTTCAGAATGACATGCCGTTGAATTTGTTGCGCATCGTCTCCATATCCTCGGAAATGGTCTTGTCAAGCATTTTCGCATATATCTGCGTCGTTGTTATATCGCTGTGACCAAGCATTTTGGAGATGGTCTCCAAAGGAACGTGGTTGTTGAGCGACATAGTGGCGAACGTGTGCCGGGCGATATGGGTCGTAAGATGCTTCTGGATTTTCGCGAGGTCGGCAAGCTCCTTCAGATATGCGTTCGCCTTCTGGTTGGTCATTACCGGAAGGACAACACCCCTCGTCACCACGGTGGGATGGTCGCGGTATTTCTCCATTATCTTCACCGGAATCTCCAGCATGGGGATGATGCTCGTCTCGCTTGTCTTCTCACGGGCCTTCCTTATCCACATCTTCCCGTCCGCGTCGGTCGATATGTCGGAGCGCCTGAGAGTCTTGATGTCGATGAACGCGAGGCCGGTGAAGCAGCAGAACACAAATACGTCTCTGACACATTCGATACGGGGGAAGCCGCGGAGGTCGAGGAGCATGAGGCGGCGCAACTCGTCTTCGGTCAGGAAGCCCCTCTCGGCCTTTGTGCGCTTGAAACGCTTCCCGATGAACGGGTCATCCGTTATCCACTTGTTTGCGATGGCATACTGTATCACATTCTTCAGGTAACGGAGATAGCGGACGGTCGTGTTGTTGGCGCATTCCTTTGTCATGCGCAGGAAATGCTCAAAATCCTGGATGAAGCCTGCGGTCACGTCCTTGATGGGGATGTCGGTCTCGCCCAGCTTCAGGCTCATGAACTCTTCGAGGTAGGTCACGCACCGCTCCCAGCGTCCGAGGGTGGTCTTGCAGATGTCACCGCGCTCGCATTCTTCCTTGCGCTTGACGTTGGTCTCGCGGAAAACGTCGCACAGCATCTTTGGCTTCTCGACCAGTCCGAAATAATGGTTCTTT
>NZ_PUED01000334.1 GCF_003024925.1 Paramuribaculum intestinale | reverse complement strand
GATGATGAGGATATGGCACCTTGGGCATATCCTCATCATCTTCTATTCCATATCCAATGGATCTTTGATTGCACGGAAAGTCTCGCCATCCTGCATCATTAATATCGGCCATTTATCACAGAACAAATCTGCAAAAGCCCTCGGATTATCTGTGTGGATAGGGATGATAGCTCTGGGACTAAGCGTTGAAAACAACCAGTCGAGACTCTCCATGTCGCAATGCCCACTGGTATGTAAATATTCATAGTTGACAGGTACAGATTGTGCCAACTCAGAGCTATATGCCACATTTGACTTGTCGAGATATCCCCGCCACATGGAGAAATATGTTTTTCGACCTTCCGAGGGGATACGCGAAAGAAGACTATCAAATCTTCTGCCACCGCGAGCAATTATAACATAACCGTTTTCAGAAAGATTGTCTCGAAACTTATCGTTTACCCTGAACTCATCTCCTTCCCGATGTAGAACTATAGGTTCTCGTCCTTCCTTGTATCTGTATAGGCGGGATTTACCCCAGATTCTGTTTTTTCCGGCAACGATATCCATTATTTTCTTCTGGTATCCGTCAACATAAAACGGACGACCGGTTTTCAGCGCCGCATGGTAGAGACCAAACAAACGATCTATGTTCGTAGAAGAGAGATAGACTACATTGTACTTATTTTCAGCAAAGGCTTTGACGAATTCTGTCTGAAGTTCATGTTCCGACATGACGCCTGCAACAGGTCGACAAACATTCGTTGCCTCACAAACCAGATAATCTACCCTCCCCACGTATTTTTCAATGACTTGCGGTAGCTTGCTGCTACGGAAACCGTGTGTGCGGAAATCGCCGGTATGAAAAACTTTCAGTCCTCCCGCTTCAATGCGAAATGCGTAGGCATCGAAAGCGGAATGATCCATCACGACAGGCGTTATCTGAAATTCACCACATTCCAAGCTGACACCGGGAGTAAAGGTATTGGCCGATTTGAGTCGGATATTCAATGCTTTTTGCTTCTTGTCAACGTATCCGACATGCTCAGATAATCCTTCAAGAATCCCCTTTGCTGTCTGTCCAATGTAAATTGGCAATTCTTCATGAAGATCTGCTATGCAGGCTACATGGTCGCCATGGTAATGAGTAATCAGTAATGCACTTTTACTCAAATCACCATGAGTCAGACCTTCAACTTGTAGAGATGTTACAGCGTAGCCCGGCAACTGTTCGCCGTAATCGACAAACAGTTTCCAGCCGTTAGACTCGTATTCGGTAACACATCCACCTATCTGATTGGAGCCGCGATGGATTGTGATATTCATTTCTCGTAATTATTAATTTCGAGAATATTGGAAAAACTCAGTGAATTTGCCCCTCGGTTGACCAGATAAATTGACCCACTGAAAATCATTTACTTTAACACACCTACGGACAAGAACATTACCCCCTGGAAAAGGACTTTACCACAAAAAAAAAAAAAAAAAAAAAAAAAAAAAAAAAAAAAA
>NZ_PUED01000333.1 GCF_003024925.1 Paramuribaculum intestinale | reverse complement strand
TGGCAAATGTTGCCGCAAACGGACCACTGATTGATTGTTTGGCAAGACAACCATGCAGTCAATCAAACTCTCAATAAATTGATTGGACGCCTACTTAATCGCCTGATTGATCAACCAATCAGGCGAAAGGTCAACCATGCACTTGCTTATTCTGTCATACATCCGTCTAATTGCCATAATGAGCAGTTGACTGATTGGTTGATTAGTCAGAACTTCAACCAAACATTTAATCAACCGCATAGTTGACTGAATACACGGTTGAGCATCCAATCAGTCAATTGAGAGACCTGTCATCCGATTAAGCAACTGAAGTTTCACCGTTTACCCCCTGACAGATGAACAGCATCGAAACCCTCCTCCACAGGATCCTCCAACTTGTGGAGGCTAAACACGCTCATCTCCTCACCACCGATAAAGAGCGTATCTACGACAACAAATCGTTGATGGCACTCCTCGGCATCAAAGACCGCTACCTGAAACGCCTACGCGACAACGGCCTACTCGGCTACTCCCGCCACGGCGATAAATACTGGTACACCCAATCCGACATCGACCGCTTCCTCACCAGCTGTCACTACACTCCTTTCGCAGAAAACCGTGATTAAAGTTTCACCAAGGGTACTGCATAACCTTGGAAACATGTAGGAAACCTGTTTTTCGCATATTTTAACAAAAATCAGCCTGTGGCAAGCCGTCTAATTCAGGATTTTTTTTCGTATCTTTGCGTCTTGATAGACGCATCTGACGATGATAAGACCAACAGAAAAATAGCAACATATTAATTTATAGCAGCAAGGCTTTCGTGAAGTTCATGGGCTTGGTCGCCTATCAAGACTATACGAAAGCCTTTTGTTATATCCGACATACTTGAATTATGCGAAAGAAAGTAAAGACATACGATATACCTGAGGAGGTCGTTTCTGCAATTGCAGCGGAACGCAGATCTTCTTATGGCCTACGTACCTATGTCAGCTTGTTCAGTAGCGCAGGTATCGGATGTTATGGGTTTAAGGAAGCTGGGTTCAATTGTATCGCAACAGTTGAACTACTTGAGCGTCGTCTGAAAATTCAAAAACACAACGATAAGTGTATGTTGTCTTCCGGATATATATGCGGAGATATGACGCTTGATGAAACAAAGGATAAAGTATTCCGTGAATTGGCGGTATGGAAAGACTGCTTTGGTGTAAACGATCTTGATGTGTTGATTGCGACACCACCATGTCAAGGGATGTCTGTGGCGAACCATAAGAAAGGAGATGAGCTAAAACGCAATTCGCTTGTAGTAGAGTCTATCAAGATTACTAAAGAAGTCCGGCCAAAATTCTTTATATTTGAGAATGTAAGGGCTTTCTTGACTTCTGTTTGCACTGATATTGATGGTACAGACAAATCAATCAAAGAAGCAATTTCCTTAAATCTTGGGGGACAATACAATATTCTGTATAAGATTGTCAACTTTAAAGATTATGGTTGTCCGTCAAGTCGAACCCGAACTCTTGTTATTGGAG
>NZ_PUED01000332.1 GCF_003024925.1 Paramuribaculum intestinale | reverse complement strand
ACACGGCTCTTTCATTTAAGATTTCGTCTCATTCTCGACAAATGTGTTATTTTATAGCGAGAGCAGTACGGGCGGAGAGGCTTTAACCTCTGATTTTCAAGAAAATAAGTGTAATGAAAATTTGGCCAAGTGGCAGATTTTTAGTAACTTTATAGGTGATAATCAAAGAGTTACGCCAAAAATGAAGCCACTTGACCAAGTCTGTTCGACTGACGCCTATGCGCCTGATCATACCGCAAAAGTACACAATAAATTTGACACAAGGCGCAGTATCATGGAAGAACTTCGAGCGTTTGCCTCATCCGTGCCGGATTTCCGTAGATTGGACAAAGGCAATTTCCGTCACAGCCTCAACGATATCATCATGCTGATGATACTCGGACGTATGGCCGGATGCATCGGACGAGCCGAGATATTGGAGTTCGGCAGATACAACCTCAACAAATTACACAAAATGGGCCTGTTAAGGAACGGCGTACCATCTGAGGCCACGCTTTGCCGTGTGGAGAACGGCATCAACGATATGGATATGGCCGACAGGATGCAGCAGTTCGCAGACATATTCCTTGAAAGACTTACTTGCGCCAGCCGCATCATTGAAATAATCTGCATTGACGGCAAAGCCGAGCGCGGCACCGTTCAGGAAAACGGGCGAAGCCCGGATATCGTCTCTGCCTATTCGTTCAGCACCGGCATAACAATCGCCACCGAAGCCTGTCAGGAAAAGAGCAACGAGATAAAGGCCATACCGATACTTCTTGATAAAATAGATGTCGCAGGAAAGATTGTCACAGCCGACGCAATGTCTATGCAGAAGGATATTGTCGAGAAAATCAGAAAGAAAGGCGGAGACTTTCTGATAGAACTCAAAGCCAACCAGCCGTCATTGCGATACGGCATTGAGGACAGGCTAGTGGAACACACACCGGTATATTCTTACACCGAAGGTCCCGAACTGGCCCACGGCAGGATAGAGACGAGAACCTACCGCGTATATGACGGACTGGACATTATCGCAGACAAGAAGAAATGGGGCGGAAACATGACCATCATAGAGTATGAATCGTCCACAGTCAAAAAGTCAACAGGAGTACACACCTCAGAAAAACGCCTGTACGTCAGCAGTATGCCTACGCATACTCCGAAGCCAGGAATCTTCGTGCGCAACCATTGGTCAATAGAAAGTATGCATTGGGGGCTGGACTACAATCTTCAGCAGGACAATATAAAACGCAAGTCAACAAGAGCCGCCAGAAACCTCGATACCATACAAAGAATAGTTTACTCGGTGTTCTCAATATGGAAAGGACTTCGCAAGAAACAATCGGATAAGAATAAAGGCATGGCCGAACTGATCAGACATATCTCGATGAGCTTTACCAGACTGATGCGATTTTTAAGTCAAAAGTAAAAAAAATAAAATTTTGATACCAGAATAACTCTTTGATATACAGACATGGAAAAATTACCCGATTCTCAATGAACCGGGTAAGGGAAGATATGCTATTTATTTTAGGTTAAATGAAAGAGCCGTG
>NZ_PUED01000331.1 GCF_003024925.1 Paramuribaculum intestinale | reverse complement strand
GTCCAATTATTCGTAACCCCCATTTCCCCGGTAAATAGGTCATAGACGGCGAAGAACCCTAACGGCTTTTCTTCCGGCTTCTTTTCTTCGGGCTTCGCACGTCCGGCGGCCAAGTCGAAGGCTTCCTTAAATTCAGCGACCGAAGGCGGGCGTTTATTGTCAAGTTCAAACCGGGTAAGGACTTCTTCAATAGTGGAAGCCACAGCCATAACGCCGCGATTGATAGCCCCGGCTGTTTCGCCGTGGCTGTTCTTGTTTCCGAGCCGGACGCAACTATTAGCGTCGTCCCATTTAGCCGGGGCAATAACATAGCCGGAGCGGATATCACACCGAAGACCGGCCCACGATACCCGAAGCCTAATACCAACTTCTTCCGTAGCCTTACCCTTATTGTTAGGCTTTATATGTAATCCTACCTTAATTTTGAACTTCATAAGTAAGCATTTTTCCGCACCCGGTAAGCAGCCACTTCGCCGAAATGGGATAGCAGGCTGTAATATAGTGGGCGGCTTCCAATTCTATGCCCTTATAGCGGGGCTTGTAGTCCGGCTTCGGGGTAACGCCATAGCCTAACCGAAGTTCCCGATACTTCGGCGCACTAAGCCCGTATTCATTGCAGAACGCCTCAAGCGACGCAACCTTATTTAATTCTACAAGACGTTCCAACGCCAAGAAGAAACGGCGGCTTATTTCTTCCTTAATGGGCCAGGAAGTATTAACTACGCGGGGCATAGTCCGGCGGCTTTGGCGTTGTCAACAATAGCGAAGTAGTCCGCTTCCGATATAACAATAGTTTCCCGACCGTCCAAGTACGCTGCTTCCAAAGCGTCGAAGACGTGGCGAGGGATAAACGGGTAGTAAGCCCGGTTAGAATAATAGGTATTTATAGCGATTTCCATATAGCTGAGTTATTTTTCCCGAATTTTGCGTTTACGGCACTTTACGCCCCAAATGGTAGGAATTACCACCCCGAAGAAAACGGCGCGAAAATGGGGCGTTTCTGTGCGTTCTACGCGTATCACTTTACTACGGCACTTATACCGCTACTTACCTGTATTTCTCGGCTTTATATATAATAAGGTATAGCCAAAATTTCAGTATAAAGGAACGGTACGCCCAAGGACTACCCGACAGCGGCAGAGGTTGCAGTGTCGCCCCGGTGGACATCCGCTTTTTTAGTAAGTTCTGTTAGCCGTTCGATAGTCCGCTGTTGACTTTCTATTATAGAGAGAAGGCGGGCTTTTTCTTCGCGGGCATCTTCCAAAAGTTTAAGCAGAATTTCGGAAGGAGCCACTTCGGGGGCTTCCGGCTTTTCTTCGGGTAGAAGCATTTCGCCCTCGCCCATCATTAGCCACAGCGGATTAAGGCGCGGGAATTGTATGGTAATTTGTTGCAGAGTGTCCGGCATTATAGACTTACGAATACTTTGTATATAGGCAGACCCCACGCCGACCCGCCTACAAAATTCGCGTTCGCTGATACCTACAAACTTTATAAAGTCTTTAAGTCGCTCTTTTACTGTTCCTTCCATTGCGTTGAAG
>NZ_PUED01000330.1 GCF_003024925.1 Paramuribaculum intestinale | reverse complement strand
TGCCAACACCGTCACGCTGAAAATATCTGTATGCAGATGGGGTTATCTCCACGAGATCCGCCTCCTTCAAGACAGGCAATATTTTGTCGAGATTGCCATATTCAAGAATGATGCCATCATCATAGAGTTTCTCCGCTATGGTCAGATACTCATCGAGATTCCAATAGCTTGAAGTATCGATTATGAAGTGCCATTTACCGCTCGTTTTATCTTTTCGTACCCAAAGATGTACACGGGCATAAACTACATCAAGGCAATGAAAGGAGCTGTTTTCAGCTTTCCATTGGATGAAGTCCTCTTCGCAGTCGAGATTGAACTTTACAGCCTCACAACCTTTCGGGCTATACCATTCGAAGAGCTCCTTTGGAGATTTTTTCTCATCTTTTTCGGGATAGACAGCAAGATAACACTTTGCCCACAGATCCATATATGTGCGGAGTGTCAATCGGTCATATTCCATTGGTTGCGAGTTGGATTCAAGAACTTCTATTAGCTTGGGCCGATTGAACGCATCCATCCAACTTCCACCCAATATCTCATTCAGCCTACGTCTTGGGATAATACCGGTTCGCTTCTGATAAGGGAGATTCGCTTCCACGAACTCCATGTAGTTCTTTCCTCCGTCCCTGAGAATTTCATCGACGCATTGATCGATTGCCATTCGGATTTTTGCCATCACTTCGGAATAATCTTCTCTGAAAATAGATGAATCACCTTTGTCGTGAACATATCTCGCACTTCTGATATCCCAAAGATTATGATCACTGTCAATCAACATATAGTGAAAGTCGTTGACATACCCGACAGAGATACGATACCAAAGAGTATCCTCATTAACATACTCTTTCCACAACTTCAGATAGTCGTCATAGTCCTGGACATCACCACATGCCTTCATCTGTTCGTAATCACCCCAATCTTCAGGTTTTCCAGGGGCAACACGAAACCAAAGATATCGGACATTGTCATCACCCATTGGTTGGAGTCTTGACAACAACTCTTCGATTCTTCTCATTTCAGCGACAGTTTTAACATTGACAATTATGCCATTAGATGCCATCCGGCTTGTAGGAATCGAATGTATGTCATTGTATGTTAGAATATTCTTTTTCATTTTATTGGAGTTTTTGCGCCGGAGCGCGGTTGTTGTAAAGAGAAGAGAGAGGACATCGGCTTGTGTCCGCAGCTAATCGTGGTGGAGAAGGTTTTGATACCATTGGGACACAAAAAAACGACTGTCGGGAAGTTGGTATGGACTTTCCGACAGTCGTTGTATCTTGTAACCTGTAATTGTAGCGAGGTTAACTTATATCAGTTATAGAACTGAAACAAACGTGTCGGCAATATCCTGATGTGAGATATGTGGCGCAAGACGAAATCGGAGCACAAAGCATACCTTCAAAGCTTTTCAAGCCATGAATGTTACTGGTGCCTAATATGTTGCGATGTTGTCTTGCCATTTGTTTCGAATTAAGTGGCCGCAAAGTTAATACTTTTTTACAAATCCACAAAATTAAATGTTCAAGCCCTGCATTTAAGTA
>NZ_PUED01000033.1 GCF_003024925.1 Paramuribaculum intestinale | reverse complement strand
AATCGCGGAATATGTGAGGCCGTGTGTAGAACCGGTGTGATAACCTGTGCCGTGGGTGTGAGGCCGTGTGTGAGATTACGTATTTTAACTATGAAGGTCGCGGAGTTAATGAAAATGTTGTTAACTTTGCACGTTGAAAAATATAGTTTTATGAAGCCAAGACTTTATCACATCATATTGGCAGTCCTAACCGGTTGGTCTGTAATATCATGCAATAGCGATGACAGCGAGGTGACTGTGATCGAAAGCACTACGTTGAGCAATGTGGAGGTGAAATATTTCGGACTGGGAAGCGCTCCGCTGATAGCCGAGAACACCGACACACTGTTTTTTTCGATAGATCTCAACAACGGGGTGATATTCAACGCCGACTCTCTTCCGGCCGGAACCGTGAAGGGCAATGTTACGGTAGATCTCACTGTCGAATCGGCCAGCCAGCTTGAGGTGCTTTTCACTGATAAAGAGGGTGAACCGCAGACGATCAACTACTTCGAGAGCAGCAATGACTCGGTGTATTTCGGCAACGATGACGTGAAGGTGCGCATAGTGTCGGCCGACGGCAAGGTGCAGCGCGACTATGTGGTGAAACTCAATGTGCACGAGAAGAAACCTGACTCGCTTTATTGGGATGTGACCAATTTCGCCATGCTTCCCACTACTCTCGGCAGCCCGGCGGCGCAGAAGACCGTGGAGATGGGCGGCAGATACTACACTCTTGCTTCTGACGGACGCTCTGCTACAATCGCAGTGACCGACAATCCGGCCGACCGCCGGTGGAGCATCTCGCAGGCCTCACTTCCGTCCGGCAGCGATGTGGCCACGTTATCGTCGGTTGACGGCATTCTCTATATCACGGCTCTCCACAAGCTTTACCTAAGCGCCGACGGCGGCAAGACGTGGCGCGACACCGGTGCTTCGATGGACTACATCTATGGCGGTTACGGTGCGACGGTGCTCGGCAACAAGAAGAATGCAGACGGCTCTTACAGTCATGTGACATATCCGGCGACGGCAGAGAAGCCGGTGGCCGAGGACTGTCCGGTCAAGGGTGCGAGCGCTCCGATGACTTTCACCACCCAGTGGAGCGACAAGGCGATGTTCGCCATGCTTGGCGGCCGGAAGGCCGACGGCACGCTCACGGGCAGCATGTGGGCCTACGACGGCAGTGAATGGGCCGCTGTATCGCTTCAGTCGCTGCCCCCTGTGGAGGGTGCGGTGATGATACCTTATTATCATGTGACGCATGACATCCAGTATGTGGCGAGCAGTTCGCCTGTGCTGCTGGCTTTCGGCGGCAACTATGCCAGCGGTCAGCTTAACGACAAGGTGTATATGTCGGTAGACCAGGGTGTGCATTGGGCGGAGGCTCCAGCGTATATGCAGCCCGGAAGCAACGCTCCTCTGCTGACAGGCGCCCAGGCGCTGGTCGTGAACCAGACTCTTTATCCCGAGGCTTCCCGTGCCGTCAAGCCGATAAGCTCTTGGGAGTGTCCGTATATATATCTGTTCGGCGGAGTATCGTATGACGGTTTCTCGCCGTCTATAAAGCGCGGATATATCAATTACTTCACTTTCTTCCCGATACAATAAGCCGTGTGGTGAGGAGGACGAGGCTTTACATACTGGCAATGTCTCTTGCGGTGTCGGCTCTGACGGGTCTGCGCGCGCAGGAGGCACGCTATATGTGGGATTTCGGCGTCTCGCTGGGGATGAGCGGATATACGGGCGATGCCAACGAGGAGTTCGCTTTCCGTCGTCCGGGCATCCATGCCGATCTGTTCGGCCGCTACAATTTCAATTCGCGCTGGTCGGGCCGGGTGCAGGCCGGGGTGAACAGTATCAGCGGCAATACCTCCGACATGAACAATGCACTGCCCGGCGGAGCTGATTACCGTTTTACGGCGACAGTGGCCGATCTGGCCGTGCGTGGCGAATTCAATTTTTTCCCTTATGGCATAGGTGAGACCTACAAGCGTCTGCGCCGCTGGACTCCATATCTGGGTCTGGGTGTGGGCGTGGTGATGTCGAATGTTGACTCGCGCAGCTACGCCTCTCTGACACTTCCGATAGCTGCCGGCGTGCGCTACAAGCCTTCGGAGCGGCTTAATCTCGGACTGGAGCTGACGATGAACAAAACGCTGACGGACAATCTCGACGGCCGTGATCTCGCCGATCCATACGGTATCAAGAGTTCGCTGCTGAAGAACACTGACATGTACTGGGCTTTGAGCATGTCGGTGAGCTACGAGTTTGGCGAGCGCTGCGAAACCTGTCACCGCATAGACTGATCTTATCAGAGAAACAAACACAAGCAATCATGAACAGACACCATAACACTTCAGCCACCGACCGCCGGATACCGGAGCATGTGGCCATAATAATGGACGGCAACGGACGGTGGGCCACCGAACGCGGCATGGACCGTTCGGCCGGTCATGTGGAGGGTGTCAACACAGTCAGGAAGATCACCGAGGCCGCTTCTGAGGCCGGTGTGGGCTACCTGACCCTATATGCTTTCTCGACCGAGAACTGGCAGCGTCCGCAGGCCGAGGTGGATGCCCTGATGCATCTGATCGTCATGGCCATCGAGCGGGAAACCCCCGATCTGATCAAGAACAATGTCAGGCTGACGATGATAGGCGATTTCGAGCGTATGCCGGCCGAGGCAATGGCCCGTCTGCAGCAGTGCATGGCCGATACGGCCCACTGCACCGGGCTGACGCTGTGTCTGGCGCTGAGCTATTCGTCGCGTTGGGAGATCACCGAGGCGTGCCGCCGTATGGCCGCGGCCGCGGCCGCGGGCACTCTGACGCCTGAGGAGATCACTCCGCAGACTGTCTCGGGGTATCTGACAACAGCCTCAATGCCTGATCCGGATCTGCTGATACGCACCGGCGGCGACCGCCGTGTCAGCAACTTCCTGTTGTGGCAGATAGCATATTCAGAAATCTATATCACCCCTACCTACTGGCCCGACTTCAGCAAGGCCGACTTCGAGCGCGCTCTCGACGACTTTGCCGGACGCGAGCGGCGTTTCGGGCTAACTTCCGATCAGGTAAAACAACCATAAACGACAGTTCACTACGATTTACATACTATCACCGATATCAATCACGCAATGGATATAATGAACAAGCTGAGTCAAATATATCGTAATCTCATAGCCTTCGCGGCGCTGGCGCTCATGGCCGGTCAGCCGGCCGCAGGCATGGTAAGCCAGCCGGCTGACACTGTGTACAATCCGCCGGTGGTGTTCAACAGCATGCCGCGCTCCTACGAGATCGCCGAGATCAGTGTGGACGGAGCCGACAACTATGAGGATCACATCGTGATAGGCTATTCGGGTCTTAAGACCGGCGAGCGGATAGAGATACCGGGCGACGAGCTGACCCAGGCCATGAAGCGTCTGTGGCGTCAGGGTCTGTTCAGCAAGGTGCAGATCACGGTGGACAAGACCGCCGACGACAAGGCCTGGCTGACGATCCATCTGCGCGAGCAGCCCCAGATATCGAAGATCGAGTATCAGGGGGTGAAAAAGGGCGAGAAGAACGACCTTCAGGAGCGTCTGCAGCTTTATGAGGGCAATCAGGTGACGCAGAACATCGTGAACCGCGCCACCATGATCATAAAGGCTTATTACAAGGAGAAAGGTTTCGGCAATGCCGAGGTCAGCATAGTGCTTCACGAGGATCTGTCGGCTCCCAACAAGATGATAGTGGAGATCAACGTCGACAAGCACGACAAGCTCAAGGTGCACAAGATCTATATCGACGGCAACGAGATGCTTTCGGACAAGAAGATCAAGAGCGCCATGAAGAAGACCAACGAGAATGGCAATCTGCTCAATCTCTTCAAGCAGAAGAAGTTTGTGGAGAGCGACTATCAGGATGACCTCAACCGCATACTGGAGAAATACAACGAGCTCGGCTACCGCGACGCGAAGATATTGTCGGACAGCGTCGTGCCGTTTGACGAGAAGACTGTCGACGTGCACATCAACGTCGAGGAGGGTCAGAAATACTATATAAGCGACATATCCTGGGTGGGCAATACGGTGATCGAAACCGACAGGCTCAACCGGATACTCGACATACGTCCGGGCGAGGTGTACAACCAGAAACTGCTGGAGAAGCGCACGCAGACCGATGAGGACGCTGTGGCCAACTATTATCTCAACAACGGCTATCTGTTCTATCAGCTTGTGCCTATCGAGAAGAATGTCAGGGGCGACTCCATCGATCTGGAGCTTCGCATGATGGAGGGTCCGCAGGCGCGAATCAACCGTGTGGAGATCAACGGCAACGACCGCCTGTATGAGAAGGTGGTGCGCCGCGAGCTTTACATACGTCCGGGCGAGCTTTTCCGCAAGGATGACCTCGTGAGATCGATACGTGAGATAGCGCAGACGGGTCATTTCAATCCTGAGAATCTGAATCCGGATATCCGTCCCAATCAGGAGGACGGCACGGTGGATATAATCCTGCCGCTTGAGTCGAAAGCCAATGACCAGATAGAGTTCTCGCTGGGCTGGGGTCAGACCGGCGTGATAGGCAAGGTGGCTCTGAAATTCACCAACTTCTCGATCAAGAATCTTTTCAACCCGGGCAGCTACAAGGGGATAATACCGCAGGGCGAGGGTCAGACGTTCACCGTTTCGGCTCAAACCAATGCCCGCTACTATCAGCAGTATGCGGTGTCGTTCCTTGATCCGTGGTTTGGCGGCAAGCGCCCCAACTCTCTGTCGGTGTCGGCTTATTTCTCGCGTCAGACCGGTGTGAACGACTCTTATTACAACAACAACTGGTATAATTCGGGTTACGGCTACGGCTATCCTTACGGTTACGGTTATGGCTACGGATATGGCAACTATGGCTACGGTTATGACAATCAGTACAGCTACGAGAATGCCTATGATCCGAACAAGGTGCTTCAGATGGCCGGCGTGACTCTGGGCTTCGGCAAGCGTCTGAACTGGCCCGACGACTATTTTTCCTTCACCACCGAGCTGTCGTATCAGTGGTATTATCTGAAGAACTGGGATTACCTGTACTATATGAACAACGGTACGTCGAACTCGCTTGTGCTCGGTCTGACCCTGGCCCGCAATTCGATTGACAGTCCGCTTTACACCCGCCGCGGCTCGCAGTTTTCGCTGAGCCTGCAGATGACTCCTCCGGCATCGCTCTTCGGCAAGCATGACTGGAAACAGCTCAGCGAGGAGAATACCACCGAGGCTAAGAAAAAGATGTATCGCTGGATCGAGTACTGGAAGCTGAAGTTCCAGAGCCGCACATACACTCCGCTCAATAATCCGACGGGCAAGTGGACTCTGGTGATGATGACCCGTGCCGATTTCGGTCTGCTGGGCAGCTACAACAAGTATCTGAAGACTCCGTTCGAGACATTCTATGTGGGCGGTGACGGCATGAGCGGATCGTACAGCTACGCAACGGAAACCGTGGCTCTCCGCGGATATGACAACGGCGCTCTGACTCCGTGGGGCTATGACGGCTACGCTTATGCCCGACTGGGTGTGGAACTCCACTTCCCGTTCATGCTGCAGCCCACGACGACCATCTATGGCCTGACATTCCTCGAGGCGGGCAATGCATGGACCAATGTGAAGGACTTCTCGCCGTTCAACCTCAAGCGTTCGGCCGGTGCGGGCGTGCGTATCTTCCTTCCGATGGTGGGTCTGATGGGTATCGACTGGGGCTATGGCTTCGACAAGGTGTTCGGCCGTCGTGGCGGAAGTCATTTCCACTTCATTCTCGGTCAGGAGTTCTGATGCCGGTGCGGATGTGTGTGTCGGGACTGAATGTGGCCGTCGATTAAACAATTCGGCCG
This sequence comes from Paramuribaculum intestinale, assembly GCF_003024925.1. Classification (GTDB taxonomy): domain Bacteria; phylum Bacteroidota; class Bacteroidia; order Bacteroidales; family Muribaculaceae; genus Paramuribaculum; species Paramuribaculum intestinale. The sequence continues at coordinate 13,128 of NZ_PUED01000033.1, read as the reverse complement.
CGTGAGTGTCTAAATAATATATAAATCGGAAAAACTGAGATATGAAACGTATAGCATTGATAGCAATATCCCTGGTGGGATGTGCGCTCGGCGCCATGGCTCAGAAGTTCGCTCTGGTCGACATGGAGTATGTGCTGAAGAACATACCTGCCTACGAGATTGCCAATGAGCAGGTCAACCAGATGTCGCTGCGCTGGCAGAAGGAGGTGGATGTTCTTGCCGAGGAGGCCGACAAGATGTATAAGGACTATCAGTCAAACATGGTGTTTCTGACCGACGAGCAGAAGCAGAAGCGCGAGAAGGAGATAACGGCCAAGGAGAAGGCCGCCGCCGAGTTGCGCCAGAAGTATTTCGGTCCGGAGGGCGATCTGTTCGTGCTTCGTCAGAAGCTCATGGAGCCGATTCAGGACGAGGTTTACAATGCCGTGAAGGCGGTGAGCGAGGAGCGCGGATTCCAGTGTATCTTCGACCGTGCCTCGTCGGCCGACATAATATTCGCCTCGCCGCGGATTGATATCAGCAACGAGGTGCTGGCCAAGTTAGGATATTCGAAGTAAATTTCGTAACTTTGCATAACGAAAGCGATAATTTTTAACAGACTCAAACATAAACGATGATTAAGAAAATTTTTGTGGCTATCTTGATAGCTCTCCCCGCCATCGCCTCCGCGCAGGCAAAGTTCGGTGTGGTCAACAGTCAGCAGATTTTTGCGGAGCTTCCTGAAACCAAGGAGGCCGAAACACAGATGGAGGCCGCTTCCGCCAAATTCCAGTCGGAGTTCAAAGTGCTTCAGGATGAGTATAACAAGGTATATACTGAGTTCCAGAACATGGATGCCAATACTCCCGAAACGATCCGTCAGCGCCGCATGACTGACATTCAGGAGAAGTCTCAGCGCATAGGCCAGTTCCAGCAGAGCGCTTCGGAGGATCTGGACCGTATGCAGCAGCAGCTGCTTGCTCCGATCCAGCAGAAGATCGCCGATGCTATCAAGGCCGTAGGTCAGGAGAACAATTTCACCATGATCTTCGATGTGACCCAGCCTGTGTATGTAGGCACCGATGTGGTCGACGCCTCCGATCTGGTCAAAAAGAAGCTCGGAATAGCGAAGTAAGGTTTTTAAGGCCTTGCTTCCGGGTTGAAAAAAATGTGGCGCTGTGTCAGGGTGATCAACAGATCATGTGACACAGCGTTTTTTTGTATGGTGACGTCACATTGTTTGCATTATGGATGCTGTGAATGAGGAGAGATATGCCTCCGGGCCGATCGGGGTGTTTGACTCGGGCTATGGCGGCCTGACGATACTCAAGGAGATACGCCGGGCGCTGCCGCAGTATGACTACGTGTATCTGGGCGACAATGCCAGAGCGCCTTACGGTCCGCGTTCGTTCGATATCGTATACCGTTTCACACTTGAGGCGGTGAGGTTTCTTTTCGCTCGGGGATGCCGTCTGGTAATCCTGGCGTGCAATACGGCCTCGGCCAAGGCTCTGCGGACGATACAGCAGAATGATCTGCCGCAGATAGATCCGTCGCGGCGCGTGCTCGGGGTGATACGTCCTACGGCGGAATCGATAGGGCGGCTTACAAAGACCGGCCATATCGGCGTGCTCGGCACCGTCGGGACGGTAAGCTCGCAGAGTTATGACATGGAGGTGGAGAAGCTTTATCCGGGCTACAGGGTGACGTCGGAGGCTTGCCCGATGTGGGTGCCTCTGGTGGAGAATCTGGAGGCTGACGGCGACGGTGCGGATTATTTTGTCGACAAGTATGTAGGCCGGCTGCTTGAGGGCAATGAGACGCTCGACACGATAGTGCTTGCCTGCACGCATTATCCGCTTCTTTACGGCAAAATACGCCGGAGGGTTCCCGAAGGAATCCGCGTGGTGTGTCAGGGCGAGATCGTGGCAGAGAGTCTTAAGGATTATCTCGGGCGGCATCCGGAGATGGAGAGACGCTGCCGTCGCGGTGGCACATGCGAGTATCTGACGACGGAGAATCCTGAAAAGTTCACCGGTCTGGGTCGTGTGTTTCTCAACGAGGATGTGATAGCCACTCATGTAGATATCGACTGAACATTATGGCTTTTTGAGCATTATCTAATAAGAGATCGTGTTGTTTGAGCCAGGGCTGTGATATTCCTGTAGCTGAAACAACGAGATGCAAGTAATCATATACAGCGTTATGAAACTTTCGGGACGCAGACAGAGCAGCAACATCGAGGATCGCCGCCGCAGCGGCGGCAAGGTGGCTGCAGGTGGCATCGGAGCCGTGATAGTGGCGGCTCTCATAGCCTGGATATCGGGCGGTAATCCGCTTGAGGTAGTGATGGGCAATGCCGGACAGCTTCTTGGCGGCGGGACTTCGCAGCAGCAGGCGTATGTGCCCGACAGTCAGGATGAGGAGCTGGAGCAGTTTGTCAGCACGATTCTTGCCGGAACGGAGGATGTGTGGACCGAAGAGTTTCAGCGCCGCGGACTGACGTATGAGCCTCCCAAACTGGTGCTGTTCAACGGTTCGGTGCAGAGCGGTTGCGGTGGCGCGACGGCGCAGACCGGTCCGTTTTATTGTTCGGCCGACGAGTCGGTGTATATCGATCTGAGTTTTCTGAAAGAGATGCGTCAGACGATCGGTGCGGGCGGTGATTTCGCATTTGCTTATGTCATAGCCCATGAGGTGGGCCATCATGTGCAGAATCAGTTGGGAATACTTGGCAAGGCTCACGAGCAGATGAGCCGTCTGAGCAAGTCGGAGGCCAACAAGATCAGTGTGCGTCTGGAGCTTCAGGCCGATTATCTGGCCGGCGTGTGGGCTCACAACGATAACAAGCGGTTCAACTCGCTTGAGGAGGGTGATCTGGAGGAGGCTCTCGACGCTGCGATGAAAATCGGCGACGATTATCTGCAGAAGCGCGCTCATGGCTATGCCGTGCCTGAATCGTTCAATCACGGCACTTCGGATCAGCGTAGCCGCTGGCTCCGCAAGGGGGTGACCGACGGGACTATAGAGGGTGGCGACACCTTCACTCCCGCTTATTCTTCGCTCTGACCGTGCCGTGTGTGCGCAATCATGGTCAGAAGTCAGCAGGGCGGCTAAGGGGTGGAATGTGGCTGATCAGTATTTATGGGCGAGGGCGAGGGTGGCCACGCTTATGCGTGCGGCCGGAGAGGCAGTGTGGAGCGCTGTCAGGCAGCTGAGCGTTGTGGCTCCGGTGGTCATTACGTCGTCGACGAGCAGTATGTGACGGCTGTCGGGCGTGTGATGCTTTGACACGGTGTAGACGCCGCGTGTGTTGATCCAGCGCTGGTATGACGTGCGGCGCGTCTGCGTGGAGTGGCGACGTGCATGGAGCATTTCCTCTACCGGCAGGCCTGTAGCGTCGGATATGCCGAGCGCTATTTCCTTGGCCTGATTGTAGCCGCGGATGATGAACTTGAGTGTGGCCAGCGGCACGGGCGTTATGACGTCGATGCCGTCGAAGAATCCTGTTGGGGCGATCTCTGTGGCAAACATGCGTCCGAGTGTGCGTGCGAGCCGCGGACGGCCGTTGTATTTGGCCTGCTGTATGAGTTTTGCGTAGGGTGAGTCGCGGTAGTAGTAGAACCACGAGGCCGCTTTTTCGACCGGAAGGCCGGGTGATGCGAGGCGTATGTGCATCTGTGTAAATGCGTCGGAGGCGATGCCCGTGCGTGGCATGTCGGTGAGGCATTCGAGGCAGAGGATATGTTCGCCGTGTGCCAGCGACCGGCCGCAGACTTCGCATACGCGGGGGAATATCACGGAAGCCAGATCGTCGATCCATGAGCGGATGGACTGTTTCATAGGGGGCTGTCGCCGTCGTCGTCCCACAGCCGGGGGGATTTTACCGCGCGGATCGCTGCCGCGCTTTCGTAGCCGCGCGACAGGGCAAACCGTATGAGCCGCGTCAGGCTGTCGTAGTCGGCCGGATCGGCGTTTATGGCACGCGAACGTGTGCGCAGCAGGGCTATCAGGGAGTTTTCGTAGGCTTCGGGGGAGATCTCCTCGTCGATGATGCTGTCGGCCATGTCGCGGTCGATGCGCTTGGCTGCGAGGGCGGCACGGATTTTGAGTCGTCCCCAGTGGTTGAAGATGAATTTGTCGCGGACAAACGCGCTTGTGAATCGCCTGTCGTCGATATAGCGGTCGCGCTTGAGCAGGCGTATGATCTTGTCGCTGTCGGATGATCCTATGCCCCAGGTGTAGAGTTTGCGCGCTATCTCGGCGGTGCAGTGTTCGGATCGGCCGCAGAGGTCGCGGAGCCGTTCGAGCGCCTGACGCGGCGATGTGGTGGGTCGGTTCATGAGGTCCGTGTGGCTATGGCGAAGCGCAGCTTGCCTGATGTGTCGCGCCGCAGATCGATGTCGTGCCATCCCTGTCGGGCGAGCATGTCGCGAAGCGCTTCGGCGTGGAGTGGATTGATCTCAAGGTATAGCGAGTGTCGGGGTGCGAGCGCTTTGACGGCATAGAGTCCGATCGCTTCGTAGAAGAGCAGCGGGTCGGTGTCGGGCACGAACAGAGCAGAGTGGGGTTCGTAGAGGAGCACGTTGGCGTCGACCGACGTTTTTTCGCTCTGTGTGATGTAGGGCGGGTTGCTGACGATGATGTCGTAGAGCGGGGCTTCGGGTGGAGTGAGCGCGAGCACGTCGTCGCGTCGCACGTCGACGTCGACTTTGAGCTGCGACGCGTTTTCGCGTGCCACGGCTATGGCGGGCTCGGAGATGTCGATGGCGGTGACTTCCGCGAATGGGAGGTTGCGTGCGAGAGCGCAGGCTATGCATCCTGATCCGGTACAAAGATCGGCCACCCGCAGATCGGACTGACCGCTGTGGTCGCCGACAATGATGTCGACGAGTTCGGCCGTTTCGGGCCGCGGTATGAGCACGTCGGGGGTGACGGTGAAGTCGAGTCCGTAGAATGTGGCGCGCCGGAAGATGTATTGCACGGGCTCGTCGCGCAGCAGCCGGTCGACGGCTTCGCTGATTTTCGACTGTATGAATCCGCTGACCGGCTCGTCGGCCTTGACGGCTATGTCGACAGGAGTCCATCCTTTGAGCCGGAACAGTATCTCTCTGACGAGCGCCCGGGCCTCACCGTCGGAATAGTGAGGCTCCAGGCGCTTGCGGGTTTCGGCTATGCTCTGGCCGAGTGTCATAGTGGAGACAGTGTGGTCATTTATACTCGTCCCACGACTTGATCTCGATCTGGTCGAGTGTCATCGATGTGAATGCGTCGATGAATGCCGATGCCAGGCGGGCGTTGGTGAGCAGCGGTATGTTGAGGTCGATTGCCGCGCGGCGTATCGTGTGTCCGTTGCCCAGTTCGGTGGGTGTGAGGTTCTTGGGGATGTTTACCACGAGATCAATCTCATGGTTGTGGAGCAGTTCGAGTGCCTGCGGCTGCATGTCGGCCTGACTGGGCCAGTAGACCTTTACGGCGGGTATGCCGTTGTCGTTGAGGAAGGCGTGTGTGCCTCCTGTGGCGTAGATCTTGTAGCCCTTGTTGTTGAGTTTGTGTGCGGCGTCGAGCATTGCGGCCTTCTGCTTGGGTCCGCCGGTGGAGAGGAGTATTCCCTTTGAGGGGATGCGGTTGCCGACGGAGAGCATGGCCTTGAGCAGCGCGTCGGACGAATCGTCGCCCAGACAGCCGACTTCGCCGGTCGACGACATGTCGACTCCGAGCACCGGGTCGGCTCCCTGCAGGCGTGAGAAGCTGAACTGCGAGGCCTTGATGCCTACGTAGTCGAGGTCGAATGCGCTCTTCGCGGGTTTTTCGACGGGAATGCCGAGCATCACCTTGGTGGCTATGTCGATGAAGTTGAGTTTCAACACCTTCGATACGAAGGGGAAGCTGCGCGATGCGCGCAGATTGCACTCGATGACTTTGATGTCGTTGTTCTTAGCCAGGAACTGGATATTGAACGGGCCGGATATGTCGAGGGCTTTGGCTATGGCCGAGGCCACTTTCTTAAGACGGCGTATGGTTTCGACGTAGAGTTTCTGCGGCGGGAACTGTATGGTGGCGTCGCCGGAGTGTACGCCGGCATATTCGATATGCTCGGATATGGCGTAGATCTTGATCTCTCCGTTCTGTGCCACGGCATCCATCTCGATCTCCTTGGCGTTTTGTATGAACTCGCTGACCACTACGGGGTGCTTCTTCGAAACGTTGGCAGCCAGACGCAGGAAGCGTTCAAGCTCGTCGGAGTTGGAGCAGACGTTCATAGCGGCTCCCGAAAGCACGTAGCTCGGGCGCACGAGCACCGGATAGCCAACTTCGTCGATAAACTGGTAGATATCCTCGAAGCTCGTCAGCTCACGCCAGCGCGGCTGATCGACTCCGATGCGGTCGAGCATTGCGGAGAACTTGTTGCGGTCCTCGGCGTTGTCGATGCTGCGCGCCGATGTGCCGAGTATGTTGACGTGCTGGTCGTCGAGGCGTGTGGCGAGGTTGTTGGGTATCTGTCCTCCCACCGAGAGGATGACTCCGTGGGGCTGCTCAAGGTCGAGTATGTCCATGACACGCTCGAATGTCAGCTCGTCGAAGTAGAGGCGGTCGCAGAGGTCGTAGTCGGTCGATACGGTTTCGGGGTTGTAGTTGATCATCACCGATCGCCAGCCTTCTTTCTTGACGGTGAGAAGTGCGTTGACCGAGCACCAGTCGAACTCCACGGAGCTGCCGATGCGGTAGGCTCCCGATCCGAGGACTACGATCGACCGGTGGTCGTGGAGATAGTTGACGTCGTTTTCGGTGCCGTTGTATGTGAGGTAGAGGTAGTTGGTGCTTGCGGGATATTCGGCGGCGAGCGTGTCGATCTGCTTGACGACAGGGGTGATGCCGAGCCGTTTGCGCAGTTCTCTCACCTGAAGTATATTGTTTTCGGGATCGGCCATGGAGTCCTTGAGCACGCAGCGTGCTATCTGGAAGTCGGAGAATCCCTGCTGCTTGGCCTGGCGGAGAAGCGGCTCGGAGATGTTTTCGAGCTTGTCGCAGAGGCTGAGTTCGTCGGATGTGCTGACGATGTTGGCCAGACGGTGGAGGAACCAGCGGTCGATCTTTGTGAGTTCGTGTATGCGTTCGACGCTGTAGCCTTTCATCATGGCCTGTGCGATGACGAAGATGCGTTTGTCGGTCGGCTCGGCGAGTGCATGGTCGATGTCGGCTATGGAGAGTTCGCGGTTGCCGGTGAATCCGTGCATGCCCTGTCCGATCATGCGTAGGCCTTTCTGTATGGCTTCCTCGAATGTTCGTCCGATGGCCATGACTTCGCCGACGGATTTCATGGACGATCCGATCTCGCGGCGTACGCCGTGGAATTTGCCGAGGTCCCAGCGGGGTATCTTGCAGACGATATAGTCGAGCGCCGGCTCGAAGAATGCGGATGTCTCCTTGGTGACGGAGTTCTTAAGGTCGAAGAGTCCGTATCCGAGTCCGAGTTTGGCGGCGACGAATGCCAGAGGATATCCGGTGGCTTTCGATGCGAGTGCCGAAGACCGGCTCAACCGGGCGTTGACCTCGATGACGCGGTAGTCCATCGATGCGGGGTCGAAGGCATACTGCACGTTGCATTCGCCGACGATGCCGATATGGCGTATGATCTTGATGGCGAGCTGGCGCAGGTAGTGGTAGTCTTCGTTGGTGAGTGTCTGCGAGGGTGCTACGACGATTGATTCGCCGGTGTGTATGCCGAGCGGGTCGAAGTTTTCCATGTTGCAGACGGTGATGCAGTTGTCGAACCGGTCGCGGACCACTTCGTATTCGACCTCTTTCCATCCTTTGAGCGATTTCTCCACGAGCACCTGGGGTGAGAAGGAGAGTGCTTTTTCGGTGAGGCTGACGAGCTGCTCCTCGTTGTCGCAGAATCCCGATCCGAGTCCGCCGAGGGCGTAGGCCGCGCGGACAATGACGGGGTAGCCGAGGCGCGCTGCTGCCGCGCGTGCGTCGTCGATGGTGTTGACGGCCTCGCTCTTGATGGTCTTGACCCCGATCTCGTCGAGCTTATGGACGAAGAGTTCGCGGTCCTCGGTGTCCATGATGGCCTGTACGGGGGTTCCGAGCACTTCTACTCCGTAGCGTTCGAGCACCCCGCTCTCGAAGAGTGCCACTCCGCAGTTGAGTGCGGTCTGTCCGCCGAATGCGAGCAGTATGCCGTCGGGGCGTTCTTTTTCGATGACTTTCTCAACGAAGTAGGGTGTGACGGGGAGGAAGTAGATCTTGTCGGCGAATCCTTCGGAGGTCTGTACGGTGGCGATGTTGGGGTTGATGAGGACAGTGGTGATGCCCTCTTCCTTCATTGCTTTGAGAGCCTGCGATCCCGAGTAGTCAAATTCGCCGGCTTCTCCGATCTTGAGTGCTCCGGAGCCCAGCAGAAGGGCTTTTTTTATTTTTTGGTTCTTGTGGTCTGTCATGATGATGGCTGATGGTTAGAGGAGGCTGATGAATTCGTCGAAAAGAAACTCTGTGTCCTTGGGTCCGCTGCTTGCTTCGGGGTGGAACTGCGCGGAGAAGAAGGGCTTGGTCTTGTGGCGTATGCCTTCGTTGGTGCCGTCGTTCATGTTGACGAAGAGTGTTTCCCACTCTTCGGGCAGTGTGTCGGAGTCGACGGCGAATCCGTGGTTCTGCGATGTGACGAAACATTTGTCGGTGCCGATTCTTCTTACCGGCTGGTTGTGGGAGCGGTGTCCGTATTTGAGCTTGTAGATGCTGGCTCCTGCGGCTTTAGACAGCAGCTGGTTGCCCATGCATATTCCGCAGATGGGTTTGCCGGTGTCCATGGCTTTACGGATGTTGTCGACGGTGGCCTGCGCCATGTCGGGGTTGCCCGGTCCGTTGGATATGAAGAGTCCGTCGTAGTCGATCTGGTTGAAGTCGTAGTCCCATGGCACGAGTATGACTTTGACTCCGCGGCGTGTGAGGCATCGGATAATGTTGTGTTTCACTCCGCAGTCGACGAGCACGACGGTCTTGTCGCCGTCGCCGTGGGTCTCGACCTGTCGGGTGCTGACTTTGGCGACGAGGTTTTCTTTGTTGGGGTCGTAGAATTCGACGTCGCCGCATCCTTCGACGATGATTTTGCCGAGCATTGATCCTTTTTCGCGGAGATGTCGCGTGAGGGCGCGGGTGTCGATGTCGTATATTCCGGGGATATGCTGCTCCTTGAGCCAGTCGCCGAGCGATCGTGCGGCCTGCCAGTGGGAGTGGTCGTAGCTGTAGTCCTGTGCTATGATTGCGCGTGCGTGGATATGGTCGCTTTCAAGAAATTCGCTGACCTGCTCCTTCTCTCTTTCTGGTGGAACTCCGTAGTTGCCTAATATGGGATAGGTGGTGACGAGGATCTGTCCTTCGTAGGACGGGTCGGTGAGGCTTTCGGGGTAGCCTGTCATGGCGGTATTGAACACCACTTCGCCCGAAGTCGAGGCCTCGTAGCCGAATGATTTGCCTTCAAAGCGTGTGCCGTCTTCGAGTATCAGTACGGCTTTTTTTGTTTGTCGCATGCGATAGAATTTTGATGATGTTTCGTCGGTTGTCATGACTTCTATCGTGAAAACCATGCAAATTTAGCAAATATGCTTCAATTGGCAAAATCGGCGGGCGATTTTATGTGCATAATCATGCAAAAAAGCATTCAAATCGGCCATGGGTGTCGTATGAATTCGGGGTGTCCGGCCGGTGAGATCTGTCGGGCGGGTACACCTCCGGCTGTGGTGTGTGGCATGATGTCGCGTGTGACCACCGCTCCGGCTCCTATGCAGGCTCCGCTTCCGATCTCCACGTTGTCGACAATGCATACCGAGGGTCCGATGTAGACTCCGTCGCCGATCCGTGCGGCTTGTGGCCCGTTTGCTCCGATGGTGGTGAACTGTCCGATGTTGACGTTGTTTCCAATGACAGCCGTGGGGTTGATGATGAGTCCCTGGCAATGCTGTATGTATAGTCCGAACCCGATGGTGACCTTTGGCGGGATAAATAGCCCGTAGCGTCGTTTATAGCGTTTGGTCATCAGTCGTGCTATAGGGTAAAGCCATCCTTTGCGGTGTTGCGCGAGCCTGAACCAGAACGAGAATCCGATGCTGATGCGTGTGAATCCGCTGATCCATATCCGCAGTATGGAGTCGTGTCGGCCGTTGTGGCGGTATGAGTCGGACTTTATGAGGGTGGCGCAGTCGGCATAGCTTTCGGGTGAGGGTATGCTGACGTCGGATCCGGCTATGTTATAGGTGGTGTAGCGCATGGCTCAGTCTTGTGTCGTGGCGGGGTTGTTGAGGGTGAATGTCATTTCGACGGGGTAGTGGTCGGAGTATGGCCATGTTAGGCGTCGTGTGCGCAGCGGTGTGATGAGCTGCGGGCTGTAGAGTATGTGGTCGATGCGGAAGTAGAGCCGGTTGGCGTGGTAGGTGATGGCGGGTCCGAGCGCCGACTTCCGCCATGCGTCGCGCAGTCCGGTGGCGGCGAGCGATCTGAGTGCATAGCATCCGGGCACGTCGTTGAAGTCGCCGCAAACGATGCATTTGCCTCCGGTTTCGGCTATCATGTCGGTCAGCGCGGCGGTCTGCAGGGCTCTTGCGCGAAACGCTTCTGTGAGTTTGGATATGAGGTCGGAGCGGATCTCGCGTATTTCGCCTTTGATGCCGCGGCCCTGTGTGTCGCCCCGTGTGAGGTCGCGGTAGAGCTGTTTGTCGTCGGGTGTGAGTCCGATCGACTGGAGGTGTACGTCGAACAGTGTGATTGTGTCGGCTCCGATGTAGATGCGGAAGGCCCGTACCCGGAAGTCGTCGGCATTCGGTCGTGAGAGGATTATTTCGTCGAAGGGGAAGCGCGAGAGCAACGACTGTCCGCGTGCGCCATAGGAGCGGTAGGGATAATGACGGCTGATGCTGTCGAGGAGCGGACGGTTGGCCTCGCCGGCGGCTATGGATGCGATGTCGTAGCATTCCTGAAGCGCTATGATGTCGGCTTCGGACGACGCCAGCATCCGGAGGGTGGGATTGGGGCTGTCGGAGACGGATGTGCCGGTGAAGTCGGTGAGCTGCATGACGTTGTAGGTCAGTAGCGTCAGCGGTTCTGAGTCGGCGGCCGGCTCGGAGAAGTTGAGCGGGCAGACGTCGAGAGCCGGGCTGAGGCAGCAGAGGAGTGACGCGACTCCGACTATGGCGGCCTTGCGGCAGATAAACAGGTTGACGATAATCAGTATGACCGTCAGTAGCAGCATGGCCGGAAATATCATGGCAAGCACTGATGGGAGAGCCCATGACTGTGGATTGACCGAGCCGGCGTAGGCCGACGCGACGGTGACTATGGCCACTGTCAGCGCCGACAGCATGGCTATGATGCGGATCAGTTTCATTTGCGGCTGATTTCGAATAGTGTGCGACGTTCTTCGGGTGTCAGCGACGCGTAGCCTGAGATGCGAATCTTGTCGAGCAGCATGTCGAGCTGTTTACGGTCATCGGTGCCGACTCGGCCGGAGGTGTTCTCAGGCCGGTGTCGGACCGTCCCGGGTCGGGATGTGGCCGTTCGGCGTATCTTGATCATAAACAGGACGCCGGCTGCAGCTCCTGCGAGATGGGCTATGTGTGCGCCGATGGATGTGCCTCCGATGGCTGCGGCGTCGAGCGCCACGATGGCGAGTGCGATCCACCGGATCTCTACGGGACCTATGAGCATCAGGTTGATGCGTAGGCGCGGAAGCGCTACTGCCGTGGCTGCGACTACGGCAAGCACGGCTGCGCTGGCTCCGACCATGGAGTGTGGGGCCGTGAGCGATGCTGTCAGGCCGAAGAGCAGGTATGTGGCCGCTCCGGCGAGTCCGCCGGTGAGATAGACTGCCATTAGCCGCGTGCCGGAGAATACGGTGAGCAGCAGTGTGCCGAACCAGTAGAGCCAGAGCATGTTGAAAATGAGGTGCATCACCTCATAGTGGGTGAACATGTAGGTGAACGGTGTCCACGGGCGACTCATGAGCGCGGCGGCGTCGGATGACAGCGCGAGCCGGTCGACGAGTGTCTGGGCCATGCTTCCGCCGGCAGCAGATGCGCCTGTGGCTGCGGCGATCCTGACGATAACGAACACTGCCGCGCAGGCAATGATGATCCAAGTGAGCGCCGACCATCGTGGGGCGCGATTTCGTATGAGTTCAATAACCGCCATGCAGTGTGCCTTTCTTTTTCCAGAACCATATCATGATGAATCCGAAGATCATGCCTCCGAGGTGGGCGAAGTGGGCCACTCCGTCGTTGGCCGAGCTGAGCCCGATCAGCAGTTCGATGGCTCCGTAGCCGATGACCATCCATTTGGCTTTGATCGGCACGGGTATGAACATGATGTAGAGCGGCATGTTGGGGAAGAGCATTCCGAATGCGAGCAGTACTCCGTAGATGGCTCCGGATGCTCCGATGGTCTGCAGCTGGTTGAGGAATGTCAGTTCCTGTCCGGAGCTGACCGCCGCGCTGATGGCCTGGCGCATTTCGGGGAAGTCGACGCCGTAGAAATTGGCCATGCTTCTGACGAAGATATCCTCCCATGTGCATGCCCACACGAGTTCCTGTATGATGGCAGCTCCGATGCCGCACGAGATGTAGTAGAAGAGAAACCGCGGCGCGCCCATGACTCTTTCAAGGGTGACTCCGAATATGAAGAGTGTGAACATGTTGAAGAGTATGTGGGCGAAGTCGGATGTGGAGTGCATGAACATGTATGTCAGCAGCTGCGCGGGGTTGAAATCGGGCGCCTTGATATAGTGGAGCGCGCCAAACTGCATGATGTCTATGCCGAGCCGGTGGGGAAGCGCCATGGTGGCGAGCCAGACTATGAAGTTGATGATTATGAGATTTTTTGTAACAGGCGGAATGTTACTGAATATCGAGCCTCCTGATCTAAGCATGTTATATTATATATGGTTGTTTATATCGAGTTGCAACCGCAAAATTACCAATAATCGCCGTCACGGCAAAATCTGAATCAGCGTGGGTCGCGGTGTGGTTTGTGACATGTGGCCGCAGGATGTAAAATGCGGTAAGAAATGTGTATGAAAGTGTCGCCAATTGGTGTGCTATTTTGATTAAAAATGGCAAAAAACGGCACTGTTCAATGGTTTTTTCGGCAAAAAAAAAA
>NZ_PUED01000329.1 GCF_003024925.1 Paramuribaculum intestinale | reverse complement strand
GTACCTCATGGTCTATATTGTCGAAGAAACCTTTAATGTCTCCCTCGATGAACCATTTTGTACCATTGAATGTCTTTTGTATGCTCCAAAGTGCAGTCTGCGGACTTCTCTGTGGTCTGAAACCATGAGAAGATTTTTCAAAACTGCCCTCGTAGATTGCTTCCAAAATCATTTTTATAACCTCTTGCAGAAGTTTGTCAATGAATGACGGAATACCCAGCGGTCGCATTTTCCCGCTTTTCTTGGGAATGTAGACCCGCTGAGAGGGATTTGGCTGGTACGTCTCGTCTTTGAGTGTACCTATCAACCGTTCAATATGGGATATACTGAACCCGTCGATGGTTTTTCCATCGACACCTTTCGTCATATTGCCCTGCTTCGCATAGATACTTTGATAGGCAATGTAGTACATCTCTTCATTAAACAGTAACCGATACAAACGTTCAAACTTGTAAGCTAAGTCGGAACTATGTTGTGTTAGACTGTTTAATATCTTTTCTGGATTTCTTTTCATGTCTCTCACATTTTCCAAAATTTGACATTAAACGATATTGGCTGCTTCCCTTCGCCATGTACAAGGCTTTCCCTTGCTCGGACTACTACGGAAGCTCTGTTGCCATATGGGTTGCCCCACTTAGGCAATCCCCGTTTAGACATATAATAACTATTAGCATGATAGATTGTCGGATACGACTTTCGTCCTTTACTATGTATGTAGTTGCTCCGTGATAAGTTCTTTTGCCCAAGCAACCTGCAAGGAGAAGTTGGGTATCACGGCTTGGCGTAGGATGACTTTTTGAGTCATATAACTGTCTTCCGCCAAGGCTTAAGCATCGAGCCGCTTAGACTATCGTTCAACCAGTATAGGCTTTATCCTCATATCTATCGTTTCACCTCGCCACTCGGTCAGGACTTGACAGTTAGTCCACTCGTGGCTTTTCCGACATGCTACACTCCCCATCGTCTTTCGTTGAATGGATAAGTCGGCTGGTGATAGGTTATTATTTCAAAGAACACGAACCTAATAGCTTGCCAAAGCTATATTTATTATATGCCCTTACGGGCGCACTTGGAGCTGGTCTTGCGCCCCGCCTTTCCATGCGTCCATGAATGGCGATAGATAATTCTCCAGCTCACGGTATGATGTGAGTATCGGAAATATGTCCTCATAGTTGCGGTTAAGGAACTCTATCGCATGGGGAAAGGTACAATACTTGCCACCCTCGTAAATTTTGAGAAACCACATAATCGCGGCCAAGAGGATAATCGGTGACTCCACAAAGAAATCTCCCTGCTTTTGAATCCATGTCTTGTTCAAATTTAAGAGGATAGTATATGCCGATTCGTATGCGTCGGCTATGTCTGTCATAAAATCCGGGTGTATCGGATTGCACCTGTTGCTGCGCATAGGGTCATCGAAGTTGATGACATAGAACTTTACCCCCTTCGGATACTTGTCCTTGTTCTTTTTCAGATGATTATACACGATTGTGGATAGATCCGGGGCGGGTAGGTCGGCGCCCTTGCGGACGCTTTCCCCCCTAAGAAC
>NZ_PUED01000328.1 GCF_003024925.1 Paramuribaculum intestinale | reverse complement strand
CGCTCACAAATGCGTGGTGTCCGAGACCGCGACTTCTTCATCTTCCGATTGGTCAAACTCTACGCTTAAAAATTTAACACTTCTAATTGCCCAATTTAACATATGCACCGTGCTTTCGGCTTGAGCCCATATCCGACTCTTTTGGTCGTTGCATTGTGCAGGCGTCGACTTTCCTTGTGCGCAAAATTAATAAATAGATCGCCGGGATTATTGGTGACCATTTGGGGAATCTTTAGGAAGAAATATTGTCGTTGTCGTCGGGATTCTACAGTCTGAACGAATATAGACTAAGGTTCGTAGGAGAAAAGAAAAAGCGCTGTGTCAGATGTTGACACAGCGCTTTTGGGTGGTGACTCCTACAGGATTCAAACCTGTAACCTTCTGATCCGTAGTCAGATGCTCTATTCAGTTGAGCTAAGGAGCCATCATTGGGGAGAGGGGAGATGTTGGTGACTCCTACAGGATTCAAACCTGTAACCTTCTGATCCGTAGTCAGATGCTCTATTCAGTTGAGCTAAGGAGCCATCATTGTGCAAATTTCATGAAATCGCTCTCGATCTCGTTTGCGACTGCAAAGTTAATATCTTTTTTGGTAGTGGCCAAATTTTTTTACGACTTTTTTGCTGTTAATAATCTTCGCTGGTCGCAAAGTATTGAGCGTCAGTGTTTGTTGTTTTTTGGCTACTTAGGTTTTGGCGCGGGCTATAGATGCGTCGTTGCTGCTAAATAGCGGTTACGATAAGGAATCTTGTCTTGCAATTGACACAGAAAATGGTTAACTTTGTCAGCATAAGTGGTGATATAGATCGACCCGGCGGGGCAAAATCCGCATTCGGATGCATCTATCCGCGCATCGATGAAGTGATGTGATCATCGTAGTCGAGGCGTTATGCTGTGTCGGGATCGAGTTTGTGTATGACCCACTGTTTACTGATGAGTTTAATAATATCAACAGACTTTTGAAAGTTACTAAATACTTGATGAATAGATTCAGCTTATTCGCGGCCTCGGCAGTGTGTGTCGCTTCAGTCGCAGCCTCGGAACCTGCCGGCCACTTCATAATACTGCACACCAACGATACGCATAGCCGCATTGATCCTGATGCGTCGGGGCGTGGCGGCGTATTGCGTCGTCAGGCGCTTATCGATAGCGTTCGTAATGCGGAAGCCAATGTGTTGCTTGTCGATGCCGGCGATGCCGTGCAGGGCACGCTTTATTATTCGCTCTTCGGGGGCGAAGTGGAGCGCAAGATGATGAATGCTCTCGGCTATGATATCCAGATTCTTGGCAACCATGAGTTTGACAACGGCATGGAGGCTCTGGCGCGGGAGTGGGGGCAGCTGAAGGCATCGCGTCTGACCACCAACTATGATCTGACCGATACGCCTCTCGACTCAATGTTCAAGCCCTACGAGATCCGCACGGTCGGCGACCGGCGGATCGCTTTTATCGCCATAAATATTGATCCGGACGGCATGATATCGGCGTTCAACAGCAGGGGAGTGAAATATCTCGACGGTATAAAGGCGGCCAATGCCACGGCATGGCATCTCAAACACAACGAAAAGG
>NZ_PUED01000327.1 GCF_003024925.1 Paramuribaculum intestinale | reverse complement strand
GTGTGGGCGCGTGACAACAGCGAGATAACCATCACGGCAAGAAATAACGCCTTTGTCGTCGTCAGCATAGACGGCGCGGCAAAGGTCAACATAACAGCAAGCGACAACGCACGGGTAAGCGTCATCCTTCACGGCGGAGAGTGCCAAACCCAGGCCACGGAGCAAGCGAGAATAAAAACAACCGATAAACGCAAGTAACATGGCATTAGAGCAAAACCTTATACTTAACCTTCCCTTCGACGAAGCGGACGGTTCAACCGTAGCCTATGACTTCGCCGCCAACCGCCACGACGCGGAAATAGTAGGCTGTCCCTTTGTCGTAGGCAAACGGGGCAACTGCCTACGCTTCCCCGGCGAAGGCTACGCCGAAGTTCCGGCTAACGTCATACCCTTAACCGGGAACTTCACTATTTTAGCGTGGGTCAAGGCGAACAAATACGCCGACGGAGTTACAGGAAAGCGAATCGGGCTTTTTTGTAATACCGCGCTATTGGAAGGAAGCCGCGAAATTTGGATAGACGTAAACCCCGATAGTTGGGGCTTCCTTACCATAAAGAAGGCCGGGAACACCGTAACCCTTTACTTAGACACGCAGCGCGTTAGCAGTGTTACGCTACCCGCCGCGCTTACAGGAATAGCCATTATTCAAGATGTCTATGGAACGGAATACGGCTACGCCGATTTGGACGAAGTGAAGGTTTACAATGTAGCCCTATCCGACGACGATATAGCCGGAAGCCTTAACAGCGTTTCGCAACTTGAATACTACCTTAACGGCGTAAACTTCCGCGAAATGGGTATAAGGGTAGAGAGTTCCAACGGCGTAACCGACCTTCCGAAGTTGAAGCAGGCCGCCTCAGTTGATTGGCCCGACTACCACGGCAAAGTAGTAGACCTCGCAAACAAGCGTTACGAGGAACGCGAAATAACGCTTAATTGTTGGTTGAAGGCTTCGGGTAAAATTGACTTCGTGGAGAGGGTAAACCGACTTTTCGAAATTCTACGCGAGGACGGAACGGCGCGGCTTATGATAAGCATCCACCCGACAAAGCCGCTACTTTACGAAGTCTACGCCCCGGACGGCATAGCCTTTAACAAGCGTTGGCGCGACGACAAGATGATAGGCACTTTCAGCCTAAAATTAAAGGAACCCGACCCCGTGAAGCGTGTAGTTCGCCACCAACCTATAAACGACGCAAGCCGCGAAGTAAGCATATCCCTCAAGACCGACAAAGTTGTTAACGTCTATTGGGGCGACGGCACCGTAACCGAAGACGTTTACGGCGACTTCACAGGCGCGAAGGCGTTGAAGCATACCTACGCCGAAAATGGCGTTTACTACGTCGTAATTGCCGGGGTTATTGAGGAAATAACCGACTTTTCTACCAACGGCATCATCGTATGGAACAGATTATAATTACCCATTCCGACGGAAGCGAAACCCCGCTTTTCAGCCGTAAGAACGTCAGCGGAATCAGTAAGGCGACCCAAAAAACCGCCTTACTTTCCGACGACGTTGTTACGGTTACCGTTTCGTCAGCCGTACCCCTTCCCGTCGATATTGGCGACCGTATAAAAGTCTACGGGCGTACCTATAC
>NZ_PUED01000326.1 GCF_003024925.1 Paramuribaculum intestinale | reverse complement strand
GTATACAAGGGTACATCTTATAGCAATAAGAGACTTGGATTTGTAAATAGCAAAGGTGAAACGGTTATCCCCTTCAAGTATCACGCAAAGTATTCTAATCCTGAATTTGATAAAGACAGTTTAATGGATGTCCGTTTGGGTGGAATTGAAGGGAAGTTGCACCGGAACGGTCGGTTTATTCCTAAATAGACCGCCTCAAGAATAGCATCTTATATAGAAGCGCTTGAAATGGTTTATAAAGCTTCAACTCGACTATCAATATGTTAATAGTAAATATCACATTTCTATCTCGCTGACAAAATATATAATGAATATTATACCAATCAGAATCATAAAAAAGTAAATAGCATCTTATGGCAAAAGACGGAGACATCATTGACGTAATGTTCAGCTGGATAATCAGTCTTTTCGGCTGGATTCTCGGAGGCATTGTCAAATTACTTATGGCAATCATCGGAGGTCTATTCAAAGGGATTGTCGGATTATTCAAAAAGAACGACGAACCAATTCAAGACTAAAGATCAAGGCGGATGCAGAAAAGCCTCGACAGAGTATGCAATGGAGTAACCGACCGTCCAGCAACCGGGTAGGAGTTATCTAATACTATTATGGTAAGGTGGTATTTCTTATACATCAGTAATTCAAATGTTGATTATTAGACCGATGCATAAATTCTTTCTTGATGAAATATCGACTTGGCATCAAGAAACGGAGGATCAGGGGGTTCGTCAGTGTCGATATGTTGTAGTATCGGAGATTGACAATGGTCTTCTCCTTTGGAATACTCTCACGCTTGGATTAGTTTGGATTAATAATCTGTCTGTGAAAGATTGGACAGATAATCATTTGGATAGTAATCTCATTTCACTATTGAGATCTCAATGGTTTTATGTGCCGGTATTCTTCAATGAGCCTTTATTCTTGAAACATTTGTTATGCCAATATAAGAAGGTGCAAGCAAAGCGTACAAAATACACAATCCTTACGACTTTATATTGTAACGCAAATTGTGCGTACTGCTATGAAAGACATGGTGATTTTATTCGGAAATCCATGACAGATTCTATTGCACATAAGGTGGCGAAATTTGTAAACGACACACGCAAAGGCAATAAAATAAAACTTGAGTGGATTGGAGGTGAACCATTATTAAACCCTAACGCTATTGATCTGATATGCGGTGATTTAAGGAATTATGGAATAAATTTTGAGTCAAGTCTTGTATCTAATGGGTTGCTTTTGAATGAAGATCTGATTAATCAAGCCCTTAATCGGTGGAATCTAAAATCAATACAAATAACTATCGATGGAACTGAAAAGGTATATAATGACACCAAAAACTACTCCGGAGACATAGCAAATCCATTTAATAATATCTTGAATAATATCGCTGAAATTTTCAAAGCAAATATATATTTGAGCATAAGGCTAAATCTTTCATACACGAATGTCCATGATCTTGAAAGGCTGATTTGGTTATTGATTAAAAGTTTTCCTGATAAGTCTCAGTATTTAATTTATGTAAGCTTACTGGAGCAGGAAATGCACTGTGATAATCAGGAGAAGTTACGACAAAATTTAAGTAATTGGATATATTTAAAC
>NZ_PUED01000325.1 GCF_003024925.1 Paramuribaculum intestinale | reverse complement strand
TCCGTGCTCATGCCTCCGCGGTTGGCGGCCGTTAAGATGACTTTGGTCTTCTGGCCTACAACCGTTTCGCTGAGTGTTATGGTATTGTCCTCGCCCAGTGTGCGCGAATATATATTGGGCTGAGTGCCGTCGGTGGTGTAATACACCGTTTCAGCACCCGCCGGGCGGTTGATCTTTATGTTGGCTACTTTACTTATATACCCATACTTTCCGTCTATAAAGTAGGGGTAGACACTTGTGTCTGTAGTGTTTATGCCGTTGGTGTCCAGTGTGGGCGCATCTGGTTTTTTGATATTTACAGTGATGGTCAGTACTTCGCCAAGTCCCTTGCTGTTGACGCCGGCTATGCGTATCGTCGTCGCTGTGGTTATGCTGCTTAGATCGATTCCGTTGTCAGTGTATTCGGTGGAACTTTCTGTGATATTTTCATTGTTTATCGTGTAAACAAGTTTGTCCGCAGCTGTATCTTTATTGAACTTCAATACAGGGGGAGTCGCACTGTAAGAATATTCATTCGTTTCTTTATTGAAAATGTCACCCGAATCTGCTGTCGGTTCAATTATTGTCGGTAGTCCTGGTTTCGGTAGTTCAACAGGTTCCCATGTGACAATGATTTTCTGCAACGAAAAATATATAGGATAGTAGCTTGTGCTTGTGGTTGTTTTGTAGGTAAATTCGAAATACTCGTTAGCTTTTTGATTAGCTGGCGTGCTTGTCTGAAACATTGCCGGACTGGTCACAACCATTACAGCTTGATTCTGCTTTGTGTCAGTGTTGAAAGTCAGTAAATCTTTTGCGTGTTTTACTGTGGCTGTACCAGCGGATGCTGAACCCGCACCCGAGGAATATCCAGTACCATAGTATAATTGAACTCTATGTACTTTACCATATTTTGCTTTGATTACAAATGTGTTGCCCCTGAATATCTCAAGACCAAATTTCGTAAAAGCGTTGTATTTGGCTCCTGCCGTTTTAGTAAACTCCATTATCAGGCAGTCATCAAGAAAATTCTCTGACGATCCTTGGTTTCTGTAAATATATTTGAAGCTTGATGCTGTAGTGTTCGATACATACTTTGAGCTTACAGTAGAACTGGTAGAAGACCAGTCTTTCATAGATGCACCGTCGCCGAATGTAAGATTGGGTGATTCTGTTGCAGTTTTACTAAAAAAGGTGGTTGTTATAAGCTCCGCATGTAGATGCGGAGGGGCGAAGGCCAGAAAGGCCATCAGAATTAGTAAAAGTTTTTTCATAATCTTTCCTGATATTTGTTTTATTGAGAATTTCCCTGTTCTTGGAAGGAGAAGTCAGTATATTTGCGGGCCGCCGTGGGGCGGGGCATGGCTGTGTGTATCAGCCCGTTTATGTAGCTACACGACGATACGGCACGCAGCCGTTGTGCCGCGCGCCGTCATGGTGGTGGTGCATCTCAAAATATCGTGATGGTGGTAAACTGCTGCCGGTCTCTGCCTTGTCTCCGCATGCCCCCGCTCTGTCCGTGCGTAGTTCCGCTCTAAGGGCGCATTGTTTCGCTCTATCCGCGCATCTGTTATGGGTGCATTGCTCCGCTCCCTCCCGGCTATATGCTGGGGGGGGGTAAACTCCCTATGGCTCAAAATAGAATGTAAAAAATGGAAATATATCTTAAT
>NZ_PUED01000324.1 GCF_003024925.1 Paramuribaculum intestinale | reverse complement strand
CTTTATACCCTTATGTGAAGACACTCTGGATTCCTTGTTTTATAAAGGCATCAGTTGGCGAAAACTATTAGGTAACTTTGCCAACACCTCACAGTCAGACATCTATATCAACCACACTCCATGCAGGGTACTTAAAATTACACCTTTCATTGATGCGTTTGGAAATTTATTCATCAATATATATTCGATATTAGAGAATCGAGGTGTAAACAGAATTATTGATGGCCCAGGTAAGACCATGAGCGAATCGGCTGAAAGGCGACCGAAACGCAATAAGCCACAAACTGAAGAAACCTCTAAACCTCAAGTAAAGAAAACAGAGTCAATTAGCAGCCAGAGGGCAGAACCTAAGAAACGAAAAGAAGGATCATTTCGACAAAACACAAGCATTGACGATGAAATTGTCCTGTTTGACAAAAGCAGTTATCCATGGAAGAATGTTGAGCAAAGGCTAGCAGACATGCAGATAACTGAGGTTGAGAGCAACATAAAAAGACTTAATGAGGTCTTTGATGCGATTTATTCTTGTGACCGCATAGTAACAGACACGAATCTATGGATGACGGAATATCCTGTCGGCTCTCGTCAAATGGCTTATCTGAAGCTTATAGAATTTATCACAGGGAAATTCGTGGAAGGGCGTAATCAAGTCTTTGAAATTATTCCTGAAGTTTATGAGGAGATTAATAAACACGATAGAAAAGGTGTTGCTGCTTCTCACAAGGCTAAAGCTATAATCGGAAAATATCAGGCGAAAGATCTGGTAGACCTAAGAGGATTGACATTTGAACAAAATCCCAAGGCTTATGCTGACACTCCCCTGGGCTATCACATTTTAGATTTGCTCACGCATGGTGTAAAATTCGCAGTTCTAACCAATGATGAGGATGCATCCATCAGATGGAGACAAAACATTAAGGATGAAAATACTCGAAATGGGAGCAATGATATGCCTCCAATCATGTTGTGTAGAAATCTCCAAAAATTATTTGAGCTGAGGGGTAAGCTAATTGTCAGAAAAAAAGAACTTAAAAACAGCAAAAGATGAAATCATTAAACGAAATGTTCCATCACGACAAACTTGTCGATATTGAAGAAACGATTTCTTCGGAATTTGCTCAACTTGAAAGTGGGTATTATGATGCGAAACTTGCTGTTATGCTATCATTTATCATTGCAACAGGCATAAAAAGACTTGAAGAAATAGATCGGCATGATTTCCCCGCAGAACTAAAAGAGCAATTAGATAAGATCTGTAGGGACTTCGTCAGCATTGCCAACAGTCTGAAGCAACATTTAGAAGAGAATTCCAAGCTTATCAAAATAATCGACAAGGCCAATTCAGATTATCCAAATATTGAAAACCAGATTCGACACCTTTTATCTGAATTCGATGAATTGCTAAAGGTAAAAATTTCACAACGCGATGCGTTGCCTATCTGTGATTTGTAAATGACTATTGCGTGAAATTAAGAATCTTTGACATCTGTAGGAATGGCACTCACACTTTAGGTCCAGGCATCCGCTATATAATTTGGACTCAAGGTTGTGATCAACAATGTGAAAAATGTCTCACGCCGGAAAGCCGTCCAAAAAACGCGGGATATGAGATCGATGTTAATAATCTGGCAGCGGATGTCATATTGAACGAAAA
>NZ_PUED01000323.1 GCF_003024925.1 Paramuribaculum intestinale | reverse complement strand
ACTTATGGGATATAAACAATCGGTTTTGGCAAATGTAACCATAATCCGGGGATTTTTATGTAATTTTGACAGAAATTTTCAGAATCATGAAACATTTTTCATTGTCGGCACTGATTATCACTATAACAGCAGGCTTGACCGTATGCACCGGTAGCTGCGACTCACGCCGCTGGCGTTCGACGCAGGGATGTGTCTGGTCCACGACGTATCATGTGACATACCGCGGGAAGAATGACCTTTCGGACTCTATTCTGGCGACAATGAGCCGCGTGGAGAAATCGCTGTCGCCATTCGACAAAGGATCGGTCATTAGCCTGATCAACCGCAACGAGAGCGACCGTTGTGACTCGCTGGTAGCCATTGTGACCGCCGCCTCACGGAGGGTGTGGAGCGCAAGCGGCGGTAAATTCGACCCGACGGTAGCCCCTGCGGTCAATCTGTGGGGGTTCGGTTATGAAACAGCCTGCGGCGAGCCTACGGATGATGCGATAGACAGCGTCAGAGCCATCGTCGGCATGGACCGGTGCATGGTTGCCGACGGACGGATGATAAAGAAGGACAGCCGCACACAGTTCAATTTCAGCGCCATCACCAAAGGGCTCGGCTGCGACGAGGTGGCAGCCATGATGAGGCGCAACGGCGTCGACGACTTTATGGTGGAGATCGGAGGCGAGATCACCCTCGGAGGCAGTAATCCGGCAAGAGAGAAGTGGCACATAATGATCGACATGCCGACTGAAAGCACGGCCGATGAAACACGCAGCGGACTGACCACAATAGCCGTCACAGGCTGCGGGATCGCCACCTCGGGCAACTACCGCAACTATCGCGACACCCCCGGCGGCCGCATAGGCCACACGATAGATCCGCTGACGTGCCGACCGGTGAAAAGCACCACCATTTCGGCCACCGTGATAGCCCCCGACGCCATGACGGCCGACGCTCTGGCCACAGCCTGCATGGCCATGGAAGCAAAAGCGGCAATGGCCATGATAGAGCGTGAACATGATGCCGAGGCCATGATTGTGACGGCCGACAGCACAGCCGCCAATGGAATGAAAATCATGTCAAGCAAAGGTTTTCCGCTATGATCAGCATAAGAAAATACCGGCCCGACGACGCCGGACGGATCACAGAGATTTACAATCACTACATAACGCATACAACCATCACCTTTGAGACCGAACCGCTTACAGTGGAGGAGATGAGTGCCCGGCTCGACAGCATAGCCGCCGAATATCCTCTGCTGGTGGCGGAGGATGCCGACGGCTGCATCGCAGGATATGCCTATGCCCACCAGTGGAAACAGAGCCGGGCTTATCGTCCGACTGCCGAAACGACGCTATACGTCGACAGCCGTCATCAAGGCCACGGCACAGGCACCGCCCTGCTGCGCCGACTCATAGAGGAGTGTCGCTGCGATGCTTCTCTTCATGCTCTGATAGCATGCATAACCGCAGACAACGCTATAAGCCGGCGTCTCCACGAACGTGAAGGCTTCCTGCCGGTGTCGGAGTTCAAGGCCGTGGGTCTGAAATTCGGACGCCGGCTCGACGTGGTCGACTACGAGCTTATCGTGGGATAATGCCGAGTCGCGGGTACGCCCGCGACAAATTTCACAATTGCACCCGCGACAAACGCCCGCACGGACATGGCTTCAGGC
>NZ_PUED01000322.1 GCF_003024925.1 Paramuribaculum intestinale | reverse complement strand
AAAGAGGGCTGTCAAAAACTGCTTTTGCTGAAATGATGGGAACATCGCGGCAAAACGTCAATGCCCTATTAAAGAACCCCACCAGAGCTAAACTGGAGGAGATTGCCGCTGCACTTGGTGTACCAGTTTGGCAACTTTTCGCATCACCGGAAGAAGTAGTTTCACAAGAGTTCATCGCGTTTTTCTATCATAAAGGGAGGACACATACACCGACCACGATGGATGAAGTCATGGATATACTCAAAGCATGGAACAAATCAGAATTTCATAAACTCTGCCAATCTCGATTTTTCACACATCTGGATGAAAATCACTCACAAAACGCAGACATTATGAAGCTACGGAATGATTTGTGCGCCTTACTTAATCTTGATTGTGATGCGGACGCAGGCTTAAATAAAGATTGATACCACAATAAGGATTACTAACCAAAAGCAATATGAATAAATGAGAGCTTTTTCAATTCAACAGCCGTGGGGGTCATTGATATGTGCTGGCATAAAGGATGTGGAAAACCGCAAATGGGCGTTGAAGTCAACACCTATGCGCGTTCTTATTCATGTTGGCGCACGGAAGCACAACATCGACGAAAACACCATGCCGCTGGTATGGGCGAACCCAATAGAAAACGCGCAGAATATGGGAATAATCCCGGCAATCGCAGATATGCCAACGTCTGCCATCGTAGGCGTGGCGACCATAGACCGGTGCGAAGAAGAGAATTTCTCAATCTGGGCGCAAGAGGGCCACGGCGCGGAATATAAATGGGTCATGCGCGATGTGAAGCTATTCAAAAAGCCTATTCTTAATGTCAAGGGCAAACTGGGTATCTTTGACTTGCCTGACATTACGGAAGACAATCTGCCTGAATGTGTGGACGTGCCGCCTATCACACGTGACGGAACACACATGACAATCCCCTTATGCAGCGATTTCATCAATCAGTTGCAGGATGGCGAAGCTGACTCGGTTTTCTTTAATCTGACCAATGATAACCTTGCGCTTTTCGGTACGAAGGCACTTAAACCAAAGAAGACGGAAACAGTAACGTTTGTGTGCGGCGATAAATCCCTTGAAGCCAATGTTGCCCAGTACACCATTGAGCCGGTATGTGAAGCCGACTCAGAAGACCCGATTACGTTCACGGATGCCTTTGACCGCGAATATAGCTGGTATCGCGTCTATATCAGAATTGAATAATAGGTTATGAAAGACAAGGAAATGCGTAAGGCTTATGATAAAGCCATCCGACAATGGGTAAAGGCCGACAGCGCGTTGCAGGTGTTTGCCTCGCATATTGTCTTTAGGGGTTTGGTGAGTTCTTGCCGACTATTGGCTATGTATCCGAGGGTTGTATCAGTATAGCGTATGATTGCTCGGAAATAGATGCCGAAGTAGCTATTGGAATCATGGAAGCAAAAGGATTTATCGCGCCTGACGATTTCATATCTTGTAGATAATAATCGCTACCAATAGCGATAAAGATTGCGCCATAGTGGTCTATTCCACCGTGGCGCATTTCTTTTGTAAACGGATAGGTGGATATTCTCAACAAATTGACCCCCTATGGATTATTTAAATTGACCCCCATTGATAACCTGTGATTTTTGGACAGTTTTTACAGGGGTTGACAATAGGGTCTGGGGGATTCTGATGGCGTGTTGAT
>NZ_PUED01000321.1 GCF_003024925.1 Paramuribaculum intestinale | reverse complement strand
ATCTAAGTAAATCCACAACACATTCAGATTACCTGATATTATTTATGATAATGTATTCGTTAATCTCAATTATCCCATATATTATTGTGACGAAAATTTATTCGCTTATTTCAAAACGACTATGACACATAAATTGGATGTATTTTGGATTGCGCGGGGAGCGTTGCTCGTTCTCATGGTCGGGTGTTGCTTGTCCGAGGGTTGGATTGAAGATACTGCACTGCTTGGCGGAACTTATGTGTTGTCGCTGTTATCGTTCAAAGTACTATTATCTTTTTTGACCTTTGCGCGTTATTACTTTATGAATTAGAAATTTCACTATGAAAAATCAGCAAGATAACTTAGGCAGTCAGGATGGAAAGATTGATTTGAAGATGTGGATGGAGGAGCATCCGCAGGAATATGGCGAGTTTGCTGCGGCGATGGGCGAAGCGGACTCGCTGGAGGTGTTTTTGTTGGGTGCAGCAGCATTTCTTTCGTCGCCGGAGTTTCAGAAGCGATTGGAGAATATGATTGACCTTGACAATCTGGACTTGGATGAGCTTTTGAAGATTATCCGGGAATCGGGCTATGCCCGGATTGTACTGAGTGGGCAGCCGGCGGATAGCGAATGGGCTAAATACCGGTTGCCCTTTGCCGCATGGCTCAAATATGGACGCTCTTCTGAAATGATGATAGATAATATTGAGGAAGCGGCAGAGTCGATTGACAACAAACAGTACCAGTGGCAGCTTGCAAAGTTCATGAAGATATTTCTTGCGAGGGAGGTAGAGGATAAACGACGCTCGCGCAAGGATTTGAAGGAGTATCTTGATTATCGCATGAGTGTAGATAACGGCAATTTGGCTGATTGGGCGTTGGAGGGTATTGATGAGTCTAAACCGACTGCTAAAATTACAGAAAACGCAGAATTATCTCATGACCTTCTTTCCCTTTTGGCATCTCACGGCAGTGAGATTGTTAAGCGCATTGGCAAATGGATAGAAACACATATCCGTGGTGTTGACATAGCGCACTTATATGTCGCACTTGTCGAGTCTGGCGAGCTGGATCCGTCAACACCTGTCAAACGATTTGTCGAGATATTATCCGCCACATTCCCTGAATGCAAAATCGTCGGCGAGCGTCAGGTGCAGAAGAGCGTAAACACGCTACAAGATTTATCTCCCAATCGTAAGCGATTTATCAAAGACGAGCCAGAACATCGCTTCGCTATTGACTCTATAAAGACCGATGTTTTACGAATTGACCCAGATGGAGTAGACTGAAATAACCTCTTTTCAATTCGTTTGATTCGTTCCGGAGTTCGCGAACTTAACGAACCATCAATTCTTTTTAATCCAAGAAATTACGCTATACTTTTGCGTCATCGTTCCATTTCGGAGCGGTGGCGTTTCTGTCTTATGCCGCCAGTAGAAGCGTCGAACAATGTCGGCAATCAAAACAAAAATGCAAGATTTATTAGATATGCTCAATGAGGGTCGGGCCCATGTCAAGGTAGAGATGAACGCCGAAGACCTCAAAGCATTTTCGGAGGACTTGATCCGCCGCGCAAAGGATGAACTCGGCTCGATGGTCGAGGCAGCCAAGAAAGAACGTATGCTCACCAAAGCCGAGGTAAAGGAACTCTTTGGCGTATGCGATGCCACACTCTGGCACTGGGCAAATAAAGGTATCCTC
>NZ_PUED01000320.1 GCF_003024925.1 Paramuribaculum intestinale | reverse complement strand
TTAGCAATTTTAGCACTACTGCAGGAAAAATTTGCAGGCGAGCGAAAAGACGGTTTAACGCAGCTTGCGGCCTTCATAGGCTTAAACGCCGCGACCATTGAAGAAGCGACCGAAGTCGTAGGGAATCTTACCGCCGACAAGGTTAGCAAATTCGTTAAGGACTACCGAAGCCGAACCGACGCGGAGATAGCCAAGGCAAACAAGACCCACGAAGAAGGCCTTAGACGTAAGTACGACTTCAAGGAGAAGGAACAGCCCGGCGGCGAACCTCAGCCCGGACAGCAGACACCACCGGCCCCGGCGGGAGCATTGACAGCCGAGCAGATACGCGAAATTATCCGCGAGGAAAACAAGGCAATACGCGAAGGCTACGACAGCCTACGTGCCGAGAAAACCACAGCCACCCGCCGTGAACAATTTGTAGCGAAGTTGGAAGCCGCCAAGATTGAGGGCAAGCAGCGCGAAATGATGCTGCGCAGCTTCGACCGCGTAGCCCCCACCTTCAAGGACGACGACGACTTTAACGGGTACTTAAACGAAGTGCAGGCCGACCTCGACGGCATTGCACAGGAGCAAAGCGACAAAGGACTGCAAGGCCACGATAAGCCCCTCTTTGGAGCCGTGACTAAAGAAGGTATTAGCCAAGGCGTAGCAGACTACATCGCTTCGCAGAGTGACAACAACCCGACCCTTACAGGGAAGGAAATTTAACAACCCCCTAAACCGACAACGAAAATGGGATTTATGCGATACACACGCAAACAGGACGAGCGAACCGCCCACGCCTGTACGCACAACCTCGCCGACGTTCCCAACGGTGTAACCGTTAGCGTCGCCGACCTTATCCCCGGCGTTCCCCTTCGTGAAGGTTCCGTTATTTCCCCCGACGAAGCGGGTATTTACCACCTCGTCAAGACGGCAGAAGTAACGGAAGCCGCCACAAGCACCGCCACCGCCTACAAGGTAGCCAAGGGGCACCACTTCAAAGTAGGCGACTTCGTGATGTTCAAGACGGGCGCGAAGTCATACGCTATTACAGCCATTGACACCACCGCCAAGACCCACGACACCGTAACCGTAGGAACAACCCTCGGCGCGGCTATTCCCGTCGGTGGAGTGCTTACCCAGGCCAAAGAAGAAAGCGCAACCGTTTCGGCGTTCAAATACGCCCCCTTCGCTTGCGTCGGCGACTCTTACCCGGTGGAAGCACTTACTAACACCCCCGTCCCGGCCGTAACCTTCGGGCAGTTCAAAACCGCGCTTTGCCCCCCGATTAGCGACGCGATTAAAGCCGCCCTTCCTACAATTAAATTCATCTAACCAACAAGCCACAACAATAAGTTATGATACCTACTTTAATGCAGGGGCTTAACGAACAGGATATGGCGGGCGTAGTCAAGACCTACGACCTTAAACCCTTCTACTATCCTACACTTTTCCCGTTGAAGGAGAATTACTCCCTAACGTGGAAGGCGTTGGAAACGCGAATAGGGCTTAAAATTGCTGCCGACCTCGTAGCCCGTGGCGCAACCATTGACAAAAAGACCCGCGAGGCAATAGCCCGTATTCAGGGCGACATCCCCAAAATTGCCATTAAGCGCACCAAGAACGAGGAAGAACTCGACGACTACGAACTTATGATAGCCCGCACGTCGAAGAACCCCGACCTTCGCGCACTTGTGAAG
>NZ_PUED01000032.1 GCF_003024925.1 Paramuribaculum intestinale | reverse complement strand
GTGGCAATCACGGTCATCTGGTCAATGAGTTTCTTATCACCAATACCGGATGGTGGGGAGCGATAGGAGTCAATATGCTTCTTGTCGCAGCAGTGGCCTTGGTATTCCTGCGCGAACTGCAGACAGCCTACGAAGCCTATCGCAACAGAGTGAAAAAACATCGCGAGCGTATAGCACGCGAACGAGCTGCCGCTGAAGCACGCCGGCGACAGATGGAAGCGATGATGACCGATGACGAGGTGGCTACAGCCGACAACAATACATCGGACAAATCTTCGTCAGACAACAAAACCGAATCTGCGACACCCGCAGACCGGGCAGCAGAAACAATGACTGAACATCAGCCGGCGCAGCATCATCACGAAGTGCCGACGTATACACCTGATACTGAAAAACGCTACGAACAGGCCGAACTGACCGATATCGACACAATAGCCGACGACAACACCACCATGGCGACAGACGCTGCATCAGCGTCGGCCACAGCGGCTGCGAATTGGCATGAGACAGTCAATACCACACCCGTCGCCGACCCATCGCCTGTCGCCTGCCCGGCAGAAACAATGCCTGCCGCCTCAATGACGTCAGCGCCTGTATCGTCGGAAACAGCTGATCATTACACTAATGACAATGACAACAAAGCCGTCGCGCCTGTAACGGCATCTGCCGCTCCGGCTTCCGAGGATCACAATATCACACCGCCGACCGCTCCGGCTGCCATACAGCCTGACGAACTGCCACAGCCAGACGTAGATCTGGCTGAAATTCCAGACGTCACTGAAGCCGAAGATGAAACAGCCTCGGCTGTCAATCTTGTCGTCAACACACCTCAGGCCGTCGCAGAAGCGCGCCACATTTCAAACGAACCGTACGATCCCACCGCCGAACTGTCACACTTCCGCTTCCCCTCAATAGACCTGCTGGAAAAACGTGCGCAGCGCACTGACCATGTGGATCTGGAGGAACAGGAAGAGAACAAGGAACGACTCACACAGACACTAAATACCTTTGGCGTTAAAATCTCACAGATCGAGGCGACCGTCGGACCGACGATCACCCGATATGAAATTATTCCCGAAGCGGGCACCCGAACACGTTCGGTAAAGACCCTCGGCGAGGATCTGCAGCTCAGTCTGGCCGCACTTGGAATCAGAATCATCGCTCCGGTTCCGGGCAAAGGCACCATAGGAATCGAGGTGCCTAACAAAGACCCGCAGATAGTCAGCATACGCAGTATTCTGTCGTCGGAGGCCTTCCAGTCGTCAAAAGCAGAGCTTCCGATCGCTATGGGCAGCACTATCACCAACGACGTGTATGTGACCGATCTGGCCAAGTTGCCGCATCTGCTCGTGGCCGGCGCCACCGGCATGGGCAAATCCGTAGGACTGAACACGATAATAGCTTCATTGCTCTACAAGAAGCATCCGGCCGAACTGAAATTCGTGCTCATCGACCCCAAACGCGTTGAACTGAGCCTTTATCGTAAGCTCGAGCGCCATTACCTTGCGGCACTTCCCGGAGAAGATGCGATCATCACCGACACATCGAAAGTTGTCACAGTGCTCAACTCATTGTGTATAGAGATGGGTAAGCGTCTTGATCTTCTTGAGAAGGCCGGAGTGCGCAACATCAAGGAGTATAACGAAAAATTCATCGCACGACGCCTTAATCCAAACGAGCACAAATTCATGCCTTATATAGTGCTCATCATCGACGAATTTGCCGACATCATCCTCACAGCAGGCAAAGAGGTGGAAAATCCGGTGTCGCGTCTGGCCGCCGTGGCCAGAGCCGCAGGCATACATCTTATCATCGCCACGCAGCGTCCGTCGGTGACAGTCATCACCGGTGCGATCAAGACCAACATCCCAGGACGAATAGCTTTCCGCGTGAATCAGGGTGTGGACTCCCGCACCATCCTTGATCAGGTCGGGGCAAACCAGCTTATAGGCAAGGGGGACATGCTGTTCTCATGCAACGGCGTCATCGACCGCGTGCAGTGTGCGTTTATCGATACTGACGAGGTAAAAGCCATCTGCGACTCCATTTCCGACCAGATAGGTTATTGCGAGCCCTACCAGTTGCCGGAATTCGTACCTCCGACCGCAGAAGGCCCGGCACGCACCGGCGCACAGCTTGGCGAACGCGATCCGATGTTCAAGGAAGCCGGCATGATGGTGGTGGAAACACAGTCGGGCTCCACAACCAATCTGCAGCGCAAGCTTGCCATAGGCTTCGGACGCGCCGGCCGCATCATGGATCAGCTTGAAGCAGCCGGAGTCGTTGGCCCTGCGCAGGGAGGAAAACCTCGTCCGGTGCTGATGGATATAATGGCTTTTGAGAACTATCTTCAGCTCAATGCCATCAACTAACAGCCGACCGAAAACGTTTATACATATCATGCACAAAGTATTATTATCCCTGATAGCCGCTCTGCTGAGCATCACCACAGTCAATGCCGCCAATCCACAGGCCGACGGGCTGTTGCGTCAGGCAGCCGACAAACTGCGGAATGCCAAATCGGTAAGCGCCACATGCGCCATAAATTCCGACGGACATTCCACACAGGCACGGATCATCATGTCCGGCCGACGGTTCAGAATCGAATCACCCGGATATGCCACATGGTTTGACGGACGCACACAATGGACCTATTCGGCATCGACCGGAGAGGTGACCGTGACCGAACCGACTGCAGGCGAACTTGCCGAAAGCAATCCGCTATCAGTCATAGAGGCTTTCACATCGGCCTACAACTCAAGCATCACATCGGCGGCAGGCGATACACGCCGCATAAGCATGAAAGCGCGCCGATCCGATGCCGAGATCATATCGGCCGAAGTCACACTCAACGCCAGAACCACGCTACCGGTCAGCATAGATCTGACATACGCCTCGGGACAGAAAGTGGCCGTCAGCATAGAGGCAATTTCAACCGGCGGAGCACTCCCCTCCTCCACTTTCACATTTGACAAGGCGCATTATCCCGGCGCCACAATCAACGATCTCAGATAAATCACAACATAAGCCACAACAATAGACATGAACCAGATTCACACCAAATGCCTTATAATCGGCTCCGGACCGGCCGGATTCACAGCCGCCATATACACCTCGAGAGCCAATATGAAGCCGCTGGTATATGCTGGCCACCAGCCCGGCGGACAACTTACGATCACCACAGAGGTAGAGAATTTCCCCGGCTACCATGAAGGAGTGACCGGCACGCAGCTTATGGCCGATCTGGAGAAACAGGCGGCCCGTTTCGGCGCCGATATACGCCAGGGTATCATTACAAGTGTAGATTTCAGCCAGCATCCGCTGCGTGCCATAGCCGACGACAACACGGAGATCACGGCTGACACCGTGATCATTTCCACCGGAGCCACGGCCCGTTATCTCGGTCTTCCCGACGAGGAACGCTACAAGGGAATGGGCGTTTCAGCCTGCGCCACATGCGATGGTTTCTTCTATCGCCGCAAACGTGTGGCTGTAGTGGGAGGCGGCGATACTGCCTGCGAAGAGGCTCTGTATCTGTCAAACATCGCTTCGGAAGTATTCCTTATCGTACGCAAGGATTACCTCAGGGCCTCAAAAGTGATGCAGCGCCGAGTAGAGGAGAAAGCCAATATAACCGTGCTTTTCAATACCAATACTATCGGCCTTTACGGCGACGACTATCTGGAGGGCGCGCAGCTCGTCGAATTTGCCTCTACCGACAAGGAACGCGTCTACAATCTGCCTGTCGACGGTTTCTTCCTCGCTATCGGGCACAAACCCGCCACCGACATATTCCGCCCGTGGATAGAGCTTGACGAGGCCGGATATATCAAGACCGAAGGTCAGTCGACCCGGACAAATGTGGCAGGAGTGTTTGCCGCAGGCGACGTAGCCGACCCGAATTACCGTCAGGCCATAACGGCGGCCGGAAGCGGATGCAAAGCGGCTCTCGACGCCGAACGATATCTGACGGAACAGGGGGGCTGATCAGCCCTGTCAGATCTTGCCGTTGTCGGCATAAGAGAAATATTCGTTGCCGGCCACAATAAGATGGTCGAGCACACGGATGTCGAACAGTGCGGACGCATCCTTGATACGCGACGTCAGGGCATCGTCCTGAACGCTCGGCATACGATTGCCCGACGGATGATTGTGTACAAGTATGATACCTGCCGCCAAACGGTCGACAGCGGTCTTTACGACGATTTTCACGTCAACTACTGTGGCCGCAGTGCCTCCACGGCTCACAAGCTCGGCCGAGAGTATACGGTTGGCGCGACTGAGCACCATCACCCAAAACTCCTCATGGTCGAGATTCTCAAGCCGGCCACGGATATAATTGAACGCATCATCGGAAGAGCGCACCGTCACATCGCGGCTGCGCTCTTCGTCGCGACAGCGCGATCCGAGCTCAAACGCAGCAGCCAGCGCTATAGCCTTGGCCGGACCAATACCACGGAACGAACGAGCCACCGCCTGTATGGGCATACGCGCCAGACTGACAAGCTTGTTGTCGCAAGCCGACAGTATCTCGCGGCTCATCTCCACCACCGATTTCCCCGGCAACCCTCCTCCGAAAATTATGGCGAGCAATTCGGCATTGCTGAGAGAGCGTATGCCATGAGCCAGCGCTTTCTCGCGCGGGCGGTCATCATCGCTAAGATCGGCGATACGACGCGACGACCCTGAAGGAGGATTTTCGCTGTAGCCTGTCATCGTCCTTTACGCAGTCTTATCTCCTCGTCGACATTGCGTCCACGGCGGAGGAATATCTTGGTGAACCATGCACGGATGAATCCGCATCCGTATCCTCCTATCTGTATGACGCTCGCTGGCACAGCAAGCAGAGCCACCTTGATGCTGCGCGACTGCCACAAAGCCGCCGACAATACAGCCAGCAGATAGACGCCTATCGGCAACAGCCACCAGGGACTCACTGCCGCAGCAAGCACGCAGCACACCACACCGGCTACTACAGCCAAGGCAGGAAGAGTATGCACCGCCTTGAGCGACGAAGGATAAAGGAGCTTGAGCGTGATTCTCGACATACCGAACACGTAGACCTGACGGAGAAATTTACCGAACGACACACGGCGCTTATGGAAAACCGATGCCTGACGGACGAGTCCTATGCGGAAACCGGCCTGCCTGATGCGCATGCTCATATCGATATCTTCCGAGAACATCTCCCTGAATCCACCGACTCTGTCGTAGACCTCACGGGTATATCCCATATTGAAAGAGCGTGGAGTAAATTTCTCCAGACTCACTTTCCCTCCACGGATACCTCCGGTGGTGAGAAAAGATGTCATCGCGAAATTAATGGCCTTCTGTGTGTCGCTGAACGAATCGTCGGCAGCGTCGGGACCGCCGAAACAATCAAGCGGCATATCTTTCAGAGCTTCAGCCAGAGTAGCAAAATATCCAGGCGGTATCACACAGTCGCTGTCGAAGAATATCAGCCATGACCCTTTTGAACGCTCTATGCCATAGTTGCGTGCTATGGAGCGTCCCTCGTTTGACTTCTGATAATAGCTTATCGAGGGGAGTTCCGGCGCATAGCGTTCGACTGCCGCCGCTGAGGGCACAGTGGATCCGTCCTCTACCAGAATCACCTCGAAATCGCGACAAGTCTGCTCCGACAGACTCCTCAACAGGTCAGCCACCTCATCGGGTCGGTTATATACCGGCACTATTACGGAATAAACAGGATTATGGTTCATCGTGCTGTCAGCTCATGCGTGATTTATAATCGTCAAACGTGAATTTACGCAGGTATTCAATGCTGCCGTCGGCTCTGCACAAAGCTATATCGGGATGCTGGAGGCCATTGAACATTGTGGTCTTGACGGTAGTATAATGGTTCATATCCTCGAAGGTCAGACGCTGGCCGGGGAGCAATGGCCCGGCAAATGTCCAGTCGGCCATAAAATCGCCGCTCAGGCATGAATTGCCACCTATACGGTATTGAGGCAATCCGGGCGCCGACTCCACGCTCTCGCTGATTGTCGGCTTGTAGGGCATCTCCAGACAATCAGGCATGTGACAGGCAAACGAGGCGTCGATAATGGCCGTCCTGATCCCCTGGTTCTCCACTACATCGACCACCGATGTGATCAGATCGCCGGTGCGCCATGTGAATGCGCTGCCAGGCTCCAGAATGACCTCAAGCCATGGATAGCGCGAACGGAAATCACGCAGCAGCCTCACAAGATGGTCCGTGTCGTAGCCTTCACGCGTCATCAGATGTCCGCCTCCCATATTGACCCATTTCACCTGCGTCAGCAGATGTCCGAACTGACTTTCAAATGCCTCAAGTACTCGTTGCAGATCAAAAGATGTCGATTCACACAGGGCATGGAAGTGAAGTCCCTCCACTCCAGATGGCAGTCTCCTGCCTATCACGTCGGCCACCACTCCGAACCGTGATCCGGGCAAAGCCGGATTGTAGATGTCGGTATCAATAACCGAACACTGCGGATTGACTCTCAATCCTGGCGACACTCCGGCGGCCAGTGCCATATTGCCGAACCGCTCGAACTGATGGAGAGAGTTGAACGTGATATGGGATGCTCCGTGAAGAAAACGGCCGATTGTCTGATCGGTATATGCCGGACAATAAACATGAGCCTGCCCTCCCAGCGTGGTATTGCCGAGCTGAAGCTCGTTGAGCGACGACGCCGTGAAATCACTGACGTATTCCCTTATGATCGGAAATGTGCGCCACAAGGCATTGGCCTTGAAAGCCATAATGATCCTTGCGCCCGAGTCGCGGCTGACGCGGCTTATAAGCTCCAGATTGCGCCGCAGACGATCTTCATATACAAGGTAAACCGGCGTGGGGATGTTTTGAGGTGTGATCATACAGAGTCAGTCAATGATTATGAATTTTGCAAATTTCAGCAACAACAGTTTTTCGCCCGAATTATCAAACACCACCTTAATACGATGGTCGGGCTGCGAGGTGTCGACCTCAACAATGGTGCCGCGTCCGAAGCGATTGTGCTCTATCACCATTCCGGCCTTCAGCCGTGATCCGTCAGCGCCCGGCATGGTTGCAAACGAAGTTTCGCCCTTTGCTGCAGAGGCTGATACAGGTACCGGATTGCGATGAACAGATGATGCCGTCGGCTGTGAGACCTGAGCCTGACGCGCCGGATAACGTACCTGACGGGCTGCAGCCATATAATCGGAGTAGGACGGACGCCTCGAACGCGGTGCGCCTATTGTCGCTCCGGCTTTCATGTCGAGATAACACGGGTCGATATCGTGGAGGAAACGCGACGGCGAGCACATGGCCGGCTGCCCGTTTCGGTAGCGGTTGGATGCGAACGACATCATGCAGAAACTACGCGCGCGGGTGATAGCTACATACAGCAGTCGGCGTTCCTCCTCAATCTCGCTCTGCGAACCTTGAGCCATCGACGACGGAAAAAGATCCTCCTCCACACCGACGATAAACACATTGTTGAATTCCAACCCTTTTGCGGCATGAACGGTCATAAGAGTCACCCGTTCCTCGGTAGCATCATCCGAGTCCTGATCAGTGGCAAGAGATATCTGTCCGAGGAATGCTGCCAGACCAAGATCGGCCTCGCCCTCCTCACGTCGCATTTCGGTAAATTCCTTTACTCCCGCGAGAAGTTCATTAAGATTTTCCTGTTTTGAGATACTCTCCGGAGTGCGGTCGGTGATAAGCATTGAAAGCAGACCTGTGGCGCGTATGATCTCCGATGCGACGGCCAAAGCATCGTCGCCCGAGGCCACCTGAGCAGCAAACCGGTCGACCATGGATGCGAACGCCGCAAGTTTACGGCGCGTGCCAGAATGCACTTCCAGCCCGAATCCGTCGGGATCATGCAATACAGCCATCATGCTCACCCCGCAATCCATGGCCGTGCGTGCAACCTTGTTGACGGTGGTTTCGCCGATGCCCCGCGCAGGGAAGTTTATCACACGACGCAGCGCCTCGTCATCGTCAGGATTGACCGCAAGCCGGAAATAAGCCACCGCATCTTTTACCTCCTTGCGCTGATAAAACGAAAGACCTCCGTAGATGCGGTAAGGGATATTGCGTTTACGCAACGACTCCTCCAGTATGCGGCTCTGTGCGTTCGTGCGGTAGAGTATCGCAAACTCATCGTATGAATCATGCGTCAGCATTCTCACCTGCGATATGCGGTTGGCCACGATGGCGCTCTCATCGAGATCGCTATAGCTCGACACCACCTCTATGCGGTCGCCCGGCTTGTTT
This sequence comes from Paramuribaculum intestinale, assembly GCF_003024925.1. Classification (GTDB taxonomy): domain Bacteria; phylum Bacteroidota; class Bacteroidia; order Bacteroidales; family Muribaculaceae; genus Paramuribaculum; species Paramuribaculum intestinale. The sequence continues at coordinate 10,735 of NZ_PUED01000032.1, read as the reverse complement.
TCGGAGTACACTTCCTTGCGTATCTGCTCGGTGTTTTTCTCGATCAGTGAATTGGCAGCATTGATTATATTCTGTGTGGAGCGATAGTTGCGTTCGAGCTTGAACAGCTTCATGCCCGGATAGGTGTCGCGCATGGAAAGGATGTTGCGGATATTAGCTCCCCGGAAGGAATAGATGCTCTGCGCGTCATCGCCCACGACGCAAAGCTGATGATGCTCTTCGCAGATTCTGGCCACTATCAGATGCTGTGCGAAGTTGGTGTCCTGATACTCGTCGACGAGCACGTAGCGGAAAAACTCCTGATAATGACGCAGCACGTCGGGATTGTCGCGCAGCAACACATTGGTGTAATACAGCAGGTCATCGAAATCCATGGCTCCGGCCGTAAAGCACCGGTCGCGGTATATCCTGTAGATTTCATGAATACGCGGACGGCGCGCATCGGCATCAGCCCGCATAATCTCACGGTCGGCTGCATATTTCTCCGGGGAGATAAGAGCGTTTTTAGCCGTGGAGATCGCCGATATGACCGACGATGGTTTGTATATCTTTTCGTCAAGCGCCAGGTCCTTGACGATAGTCTTTACAAGCGATTTTGAGTCGGCCGAATCATATATTGTGAAACTGCTCTTGAATCCGATCCGGTCGGCATTGGCGCGCAATATACGCGCGAAAATCGAGTGGAATGTTCCCATCCACAGCCTCGACGCCACTTCTGTCCCTACCAGTGCCTCGATACGCTCGCGCATTTCACGCGCTGCCTTGTTGGTAAATGTAAGCGCCAGTATGCGCCATGGTTCGTACCCGCATCTTAGAAGATGTACGATCTTGTAGGTCAGCACGCGTGTCTTTCCCGATCCCGCACCTGCAATCACAAGGCTCGGACCGTCGACATACTCCACGGCGGCACGTTGCTGACCGTTGAGTTGCTGAAGATAATCTTCCGTCACCAATTTCTACGTATTGAGTGTGTTAAGCATAAGAGGGGAGATCAGTTGCCGATCCACCGCGATCCGTCGGTCTTTATCCCCACACGGTATTTTCTCATCGCATATCCCTTTTCGGCGGCCTTGCCCGAAAGCGGAGCTCCCTGACGGAATACGTCGTATGTGCTGCCGCACACAGCGCATCGCGCCACAGCCTGATCGGGATCAATCGAAATGCGCACGTCGCGCTTCACCTCCACCGGACAGGAAAGGTCGTAGGCCTGAGGGTCTCCAACAAAATCACCTACAAGCACCACTCCGGCAAATCCTGTCTGCGAGGCATCGGAATAAGGAAATCCGGAGGGAATCAGCTGCGGCTTGATAAATTCCCGCCACTGCAATGCCCCACCGACCCCATAGACATCCCATTCGCCCTGACCGGCGAAGTCAATTCTGACGGGAGCCGGAGGAATTCGGTCGTCGTCAACCGAATCGCATGACGTTGACCAGATCACGGCCAGTAAGAGACCTACGGCAAATATTTGTCGGCTTTTCAAGCGAAAAATGTTTGTAATAGTTCGCCAAACTTGTCGGACGCCTCCTGCAGTTTACCTCCTATGAGCGGCCGTAGCATCGCCGGAATCTCCACATCGATAATGCTTGTGGCGGTTGTGGAAGAATCACCATCTGGCTCAAGCGCAACGATAAGTTTCAGCGGCACGGGCGACTGGGCGGCTTCAAGGGTGACTTTAGACGGTGCGACACGCTCTTTGACAACAAACTTGAGTTGTCCCACCGGAGCGGCGTGTATAGATATCGAATCATCGGTAAACTCCACGTCGCCTATCTTCTGGCGCGCCTCATCGGGCAGGGCGTCGATATGTTTCTGATAGGCCGCGATATCGGCGATGCGTGCATACACATCCTCTATCGGACGGCCAATGCTGACAGGTTTGCTTTTATAAGTAGCCATGTTTGATCACTAATTGTAGCTTTATTCATTACAAAGCCGTTTGGCTTTGCGAGCCAAACGGCATGATATCTTCATGAGGTGGAAGCGGGTTCAACGCACGGGCGCCCAGTTGGCCGGATCCTTACGCCATTCCTTGAGCGTATCGAGATCCTCCTCGCGGATATACTGTGTATCGAGGGCTGCCTCCAGCATCGCGTTGTAGTTGCTCAGAGTGAGCAATTCCACTCCGGCATCCTTGAAACGTTTGATAGCAAGCGGGAAACCATACGTAAAGATGGCCGCCATTCCTACGACCTCGCAACCGGCCTGACGGATAGCCTCCACCGCCTTCAGGCTGCTGCCGCCTGTAGAGATAAGATCCTCTATCACCACTACACGCTGACCGGGAGTGAGGTTGCCTTCTATCAGATTTTCCAGGCCGTGATCCTTGGGCGACGAGCGCACATAAACATATGGCAGTCCGAGAGCGTCGGCCACGAGAGCGCCCATAGCTATTGCGCCGGTAGCAACTCCGGCTATTGCATCGGGTTTCTCGAAATTCTCGAGTATAAGCCGGCACATCTCTATTTTGATGAAGCTGCGCACTTCGGGATATGAGAGAGTCTTGCGATTGTCAGTGTAGATGGGTGAGTTCCATCCTGAAGCCCATGTGAATGGAATTTCGGGCTGCAGTTTTATGGCGCTGATTTTAAGGAGCTTTTCAGCTAAAAGACTTTCAAGCGATTTCATTGTTTTATTATATTTATGTTTTTTTGGAACTTTTCCGCACACAAAGTTACGAAAACACTCTCAACAATGCAACTTTTTTATAGTTTTGCATTAATCAAAAAAAATGTCACATCCACAACACACACCGACATGAAACATTTAATCCGCATCATCGCCATAACGGTTCTTGCAGCGTTGTTATCCACGTCGACGGCTGAGGCACAGCGTCACAACGGAACCGACAAAAGAGAGAAAACCGAGCACAGCCGACAACGCGACAGACATCGGAGCGACAAGACGACACGCCCCGGGCGCAACAGCCGCCCCACAAAAGAGGGACAGGGATCATCATACCGCCGCCCGGGCAACACCTCACATAAGCCGGCTGCGGGACAACGCCCAGACAATGACAAACGCCCCGGCAACACTCCCTCGCATCAGCGTCCGGGCAATCGTCCCGGAAATGACAAATATCATCCGGCTCCAAATAATGGGCACCGTCCGGGAAACAACCGTCCGGGAAACGGATTACGTCCGGGTAACCCGCATCGCCCTGCACCGGGTCACAACCATCGCCCTGCACCGGGGGTCGGCCATAGACCCTCACATGGCCCCGCACACCGGCCTCCGACACTGCGTCCTCCCCACAGACCGTACAGGCCTATGATGCGTCCATACCGGCGGCCGACGCCTCCGCCCCACTGGCATCCGGCCGGACGATACCCTGCCATACGTACGGTGCTCGGCATTACATTCGGAACATCATTTGCCCTCAGCCTCGACCATCTGTATGGAAACGGATACACAGTCGACGGATACGGCAATGACATGGTATATCTCAGAAACGTCACACAGCTCAACTATCTGTGGCCTGACGCTACACTTTTCTACGGACCGGGTGGTCTGACAGGATCAGAATTTTTCTACAGCACCTCGGTATATGACCCGTCGCGATACAACTATGTTTATCGCGATCTTGTGCGCGCCTACGGCCCGCCTGCCACAATGACCTACCCCAACGGAGGGTATATGGCCACGTGGTTTATCAACGGCAACGGCTACATACGGCTTCAATTCGGCAGAGGCGAATCATACGGCGGATCATCGAGATTCTACACATCCCTGTCGTTCGGAAACTGACAGCCGCAACGTATACTATATCTCTGACCACACCGCTCCGGCGAGAGTCACTCCTTGACAAAGCGGACGCTCGCCCATCCGTCGTGCGAGGTCACATCGGCCAACTTCAGCCCGCATCGTGAAGCCGCTTCCTCCACGACCGGAACATCGGCCTCGTAGAATCCGCTGAACACAAACTGACCGCCGCTCTTGACCACCGCGGCGTATGCCGGCATATCGGCCGTGATTATATTGCGGTTGATATTGGCCAGCAATATGTCGGCGTCAACGACATCGCTTATGGACGTCACGTCGCCAAGACGCACATCAATATCGCCGCAGCCGTTAAGGAGCACATTCTCGCGGGTGTTTTCGCAAGCCATCGGATCTATCTCCACCGCCACAACATATCCTGCTCCACGCATACGCGAGAGTATGGCAAGAATACCTGTGCCGGTGCCCATATCCACCACCTTAAGGCCGTCGACCGGCATCGTGAGGAGCCGAGTGACGATCAGTGAAGTCGTGGCATGATGTCCGGTCCCGAAGGCCATCTTTGGATCTATGGCAATATCATAGCGACAGGTCGGATAATCGGTATGAAACGAACTATGCACCACACACTCGTCGCCGATTACGATAGGTTTGAAATAATTCTTTTCCCACTCATGATTCCAGTCGCGCCCTTCGATGGTCAATGCCTCGCGCAACTGCAGACGACACGGATAAGGCCACCGCGACAATATGCCATCAAGCGCAACACGGTCATAAGATTCGTTTCTAACGTATGCGGTCAGTCCTTCGCTGTCGGTGACAAAACTTTCATAGCCGACCTCTGCCAATTCTGCGGCAAGAATGTCGGAAAAATCTTCTGAAAACGGAGTGATCTCCACTTTCACTTCAACATAATCATTCATGAATAACTCTCAAAAACCAGTTTATATTATCTAATTCGTCAGTAACCCGTGGCTCGCTGCGGCGGACGTTTTTGGGGACTTCATCCGGCATTTTCCACTTTAATGTTCAGACATGTCTTATCTTCTTCAAGCAAAAACAATTCGGACAAATCTAAACAAACCTCGTAGCTGATTCTTGCGAGTCACATAGCATAATGATCAACTGCCGGTGGGTCAATACAGGCCGGCATATTCAGCGGCGGCGAAACAGCCTGAACACCTGACGTCCGATCCTGAAAGCCATAAAGGCATAATCGATATATGACAGATTGCTCAGCAGACGTCCGATAAGACCTGCACCTTTGAACGTCGACATACCCCCCTTCATCTGCGATGCGGTCGACATAAGTTTCTGACGGTCGATCTGCATTCTGACAGCCGTATAAGCTTGCTGATAACGCAGTTCGTCGATTGTATAGCCCTTCCAAGGCTTGGGATCGGTCGACTGCTTGTGGGCATCGATTGTGTTTTTTTCCATGATGGCGATTACAGTTTATTTTAGAAACAGTCGGGATATAAAACGCGCTACTGGATTCATGATCAAAGGCTTGCACAAGACAATCAGCAACACCACCAACGCCAGGTAGAACACCCCCATAAGTGCGTAGGCCCAGCCAAGCCCGATAGAGGGGGCAATCCAGTGGGCTATAGCGATCGTCAGGAAAAATAAGAATATGATGCCGAGCACAAAAGCTCCGGCCGCAACAGCCAGTCCGGTTATAAGCATGGTCAGCTTCTCGGCAGCAGTCAGCTTGGCATATTCAAGCCCGTTGACGAAAAGAGATTTGGCCTGTTGCCACAGTCGGTTGTAATTGTTGTCTGATTCGTTCATTAATTGGCTTTCATGAAAATAATTAGAAGCATGTTTGAGCTTTTGTTGTCCAAGCACGCTCAATAGTGTCTGTTCAAAGTAACGGACTCCTGACCACCGGTCATGCAGCCAGGCCGACAGCCGGAACGATCTGACGTCCCGGCAGCCGGCTTATATGGCATATCGGTGCTATTTATCGCAGCCACGCCTTATTTGGCGTCCATCTCCTCTGTCAGCTGCTCTACGAGAGCGTCTATTTCATTGTCGGAACAAAGAATTCCCTTCTTCTGAAGGATCTCTTTGATGCGGCGGCGCGTGTTCTCGCCTTTTTCAGGCGCGAGAAGCAGAGCTGCTGCAGCTCCCACTATGGCGCCACCGATAAATGAATAGAGTATACCTGTATTGCTCATGATTTCCGGGGTTTGTGTTGTGGAATTGAATGTTTGGGGGAATTACTTTTTGATTTCCTCGGCGATCTCGTCGGCCAGAGCCTCGATCTTGCTGCGATGAAGCTTTATACCTTTGCTCCTAAGATACTTCACGATCTCATCACGTGTATTCTCGCCCTTTTCAGGTGCGAACAGAAGACCTACGGTAGCTCCGGCGATAGCGCCTCCGAGCACTGCCAGAATAATGGGTAACGGTTTCATTTGTGTCTTGATTACTGATTAGAATTAAACTTCACTGTTAACAACACCGCCATAGGGAAATTTGTTTTGATGCGGGTCGAAGATTTTTCGCAAATCTACGCATTTTTTTCGGCAATATCCTCTCACCTCGCTAAAATTTCACTACTTTTGTGACATCTATAAATATACACCATTACTTAATCATTTACCTCAATGACTGTTGTTGACCGCTTTCTGCGCTACGTGAAGTTTGACACCCAAAGCGACGAACTCACCAACATGACCCCTTCGACTCCCGGCCAGATGATTTTCGCCCAAAGCCTCGAAGAGGAACTGAAGGCTATGGGCCTCACTGATATAACACTTGATGAAAACGGCTATCTAATGGCCACGTTGCCCGCGACACCGGGCTGCGAGCATGTGCCCACTGTTGGATTCATAGCCCATCTCGACACATCGCCCGACGCTTCAGGACACAATGTCAATCCGCGCATCGTAGACAATTACCCCGGCGGCGACATCACTCTCAATGCCGAAAAAGGGATTGTGCTCTCCCCCGCCGACTTCCCAGAGATGGAACACTATGTCGGCGATGATCTAATAGTCACTGACGGCACAACTCTGCTCGGAGCCGACGACAAGGCCGGCATAGCGGAGATAATCACCGCCATAGATTATCTTCAGCACAATCCCGACATAAAGCACGGACGGATACGCATAGCGTTCAACCCCGACGAAGAGATCGGTCAGGGAGCGCACAAATTCGACGTCGGACAGTTTGGCGCCGACTGGGCATACACCATCGACGGCGGAGAAATCGGCGAACTTGAATATGAAAATTTCAACGCCGCTGTAGCTAAAGTGACATTTGCCGGACGCAACGTGCATCCGGGATCGGCCAAGCACAAGATGATCAACTCCATGCGCATAGCGCTGCAGTTTGCCATCATGCTCCCCCGCTGGGAAACACCCGAGCACACCGAAGGCTACGAGGGCTTCTATCATCTGACCTCAATAGAGGGCACTGTCGAACAGACTGTGCTCACCTACATAATCCGCGATCATGACCGCGACCGTTTCGAACGCCGCAAAAAGGAATTCGAGCATCTTACACGAAAGATCAATCATGAATTCCCGGAGTGCGCAAGCCTCGACATACGCGACCAATACTATAATATGCGTGAGAAAATCGAACCGGTAATGCATATAGTCGAGATAGCCGAACAGGCCATGAAACTCGCCGGCGTGACACCGAAAGTAGTGCCTATACGCGGAGGCACTGACGGCGCACAACTGTCATTCAAAGGTCTGCCCTGCCCGAACATTTTCGCCGGAGGGCTCAATTTCCATGGCAAATTTGAATTCGTGCCGGTGCGCTCCATGGAAAAAGCCTCACAGGTGATAGTAGAGATAGCACGCCTCGTAGGCGCCAAGCACTGACATATTAAATTACCGACGAGCGCCTTGGAAAAGACACTCCTTGTGGTGACAGGGCCGACAGCCTCAGGCAAGTCGGCTCTGTCGCTGCGTCTTGCCAAAGAACTGTCAACAGAGATCATATCGGCCGATTCACGCCAGCTTTACCGCGACATACCGATTGCCACCGCTGCTCCGTCGCCACAGATGCTCGCCGAAATACGCCACCATCTGGTGGGTACTTTGGGACTTGACGAATATTATAGCGCGGCACGCTTCGAAGAGGATGCCCTCGCGCTGCTTCCGGATATATGGAACAACAGCGACGTGGCCATAGTGTGCGGCGGATCGATGATGTATGTCGATGCTCTGACCTATGGCATCGATTCTCTGCCTGATATTGATCCCGACGTGCGCCGTCGGGCCTACGCCATTATGGATGAAGGCGGGATAAAGGCCGTGGCCGAGGAGCTGCGCCGGCTTGATCCCGTCTACTGGTCGAGAGTGGACCGCGCCAACCACAAACGCATGATCCATGCCATAGAGGTCAGCATGCAGGCCGGACGCCCATATTCTTCACTGCTGACCGGACGCCGACGCGAGAGACCGTTCAGGATAATACGCACAGCCATCGGCATGGAACGCGATGAACTGTTCGGACGTATCAACCGCCGAGTCGACGAAATGATCGCCGACGGACTGGAAGAAGAAGCTATGCGCGTGTATCCGATGCGGCATTACAACTCACTCAATACCGTAGGACTCAAGGAGATGTTTGCCATGTTCGACGGACAGATGGATCGCTCCACTGCAATAGCGCGAATAGCCAAAAATACCCGGGTGTACGCAAAAAAACAGCTGACATGGCTGAAAAAATCTACTGATACCATTTTTGTCACTCCCGACGACGCATTTGAAAAGATACTCCGACTGATAACCACGTCATGAACCAGACCATTCAACATCCCACGAAATCTGACCGCATCGCATGGGTCGACGCACTGAAGATCGCAGCCTGCTTGCTGGTAGTCATAGCCCATTGCTCCGACCCTTTCACTGGTGCTTTTGACTCCGACCGCATCTCGTTTGTCACCGGAGTGGCCGTCGGCTCACTGACACGCCCGAGCGTACCACTGTTTGTCATGATGACAGCCATACTGCTGCTGCCGGCGCCATCAGGCAGTTCTCTCGGATCATTCTACCGGCGACGTATCGGACGCATAATGCCGGCGCTCATCTTCTGGTCAGTGATCCTGCCGGTAGCGTTCTATCTGTATTTCGGCAACGCAAATACGGCCAATCCTACGGTCGACGCAGCATCCTACACATGGAGCGGACTCTGGCATAAGATATGCCTGATGACCGTCAACTTCAATTTCGACACCGTGCCGCTCTGGTATCTTTATATGCTCGTCGGACTGTATATGATCATACCGATTATCAGTCCGTGGCTCGAAAAGGCATCGCGTCGCGATGTGAGGCTGCTACTGCTCATCTGGGGATTCACACTCTTCATACCCTACATAAGATTACTGGCTCCCGCGGTTGGATATACAGGAAATTTCGGATCCATGGAGATATTCGGAGTCTGCGACTGGAACGCTTATGGAACATTTTATTACGTCAGTGGCTTCGCGGGCTATATGCTGCTCGCCTACTACATACGCCGCTGGCCATTGAAATGGAGTGCTACCAAGACCGCTGCGATATGCGTGCCGATGTTTATCGCAGGCTACTGCATCACATTCTTTGGCTACCTGAAGCTTCAGGATCTGTATCCCGGCGATTACTCCTACCTTGAGATAATCTACTATTTCACCGGGATTAATGTGTTCATGATGACTTTCCCGATATTGTTGGCCTTCAGTCGTCTCCGCATCCGGCAGCGTCCATGGCTCGGGAAACTTGCTTCGCTAACCTTCGGCATATATCTGTGCCACTTTTTTTTCGTATTTGTGACATATGACATTTTCGACATAAAAGGGGTGGCGCCGATAGTACGCCTTCTGCTCATGGCTGCCACAAGCATCGTGGTGTCGGGCGCGCTCACATGGCTTATGCGACAGTGGAGACCGACACGCTGTCTCGTCGCTTGAACAAACCATCCGAACAGCATATAGTCCAGCCAAAACAATCCGTAAGACTTCCCATCACAATCATCATAATCATGACTACATCAACAACACTCCGCCCGTCATCGCAGGGCTCACGCCTTGCGGCTGTCGATGCCCTGCGTGGATTCGCCCTTCTGGCTATAATCCTGCTACACAATCTTGAACACTACAACATATTTTACGCTCCAATGCAGCGACCGGAATGGCTGCAATGGCTTGACGCCCAAATCGTCCAGATCATCTATTTCATCTTTGCCGGAAAGGCCTATGCCACATTCTCGCTTCTGTTCGGCTTCAGCTTCTTCATACAACTTCGCAACGCACGACGCCGCGGATGCGACTTCCGCATGCGCTTTGCCTGGAGGATGCTTCTGCTGCTGGCTTTCGCCGAATTTCATTCACTGTTCTACAACGGAGATATACTGACACTATATGCAGTATGCGGCCTGATACTCATTCCGGCATCATCGTGGAAAGACCGCACGGTGCTGCTGGTAGGATCGTTTCTGATGCTGCAGCCTTGGTGCTGGGCCAATATAATCTATGCGCTTTTCAACCCTGATTACATCGACAACAACTCACTTTTCATGCAGTATGCCGCACCGGCTGAAGTAGCGGGGCGCACAGGCGATCTGCTACAGACTCTTGCCAGCAATCTGACTGACGGATGGCTGTACTCCAACGTATGGCAGATCGAGGCCGGCCGTCTGTTTCAGACTCCGGCACTGTTCCTGTTCGGCATGTGGCTCGGCCGCAAAAAGTTTTTTGAATGCTCTGACAGCAGCCGGATCTTCTGGAAAAAGGCTCTCTTTGTCGCCATAATCGCGAGTGCCATACTGTATCCGCTCAAAGAATTCGTTCCACAGCATCTGACCAATATCACCATATTGTCGTACTACAGCATCATAGCCGGAATGATCTACAATTTCTTCTTCATGATTATGCTTGTGGCGTCATTCATGCTTTTATGGTTTCATGCCGGAAACGCCGGCTATCTCTGGCAACGGTTTATCACGCCTTTCGGACGCATGAGCCTCACCAACTATATCGGCCAGTCGATAATCGGAGTGGCTTGTTACTACC
>NZ_PUED01000319.1 GCF_003024925.1 Paramuribaculum intestinale | reverse complement strand
TCCTCAAACCTGTCAAGACCGGCAACAAGATTATGTACCCGGAATATGAGGTACGCAAAGCCCTCGGACAACGTAACATCAATATCTGAGCATCATGAAAGCGAATGGCTATTACAACCATCCACGCTTTCCGTTGGAAGCCGGATGTGGATTGATCGAGGAGGATAGCATTGCCTTTACCAGCGATTCCGGTAAAACTGCCGTAATTTCTTTCCCTCTGGAGATATTTCCGAAAGCAATCCGAGACATAATCGAGGCTCTTGAAGAATACGAGAACTATAATGTCGATTTCACAGCGGCTTCATTCCTTACAGTATTCGCGGCTGCTATGGGCAACACTTGGTCAGTCCGCTTCATGACCGGATGGATAAGCCGACCGATAATCTACATGGTGCTTGTAGGTTCGCCGAGCTGCGGCAAGACACCTCCATTGCAACAGGCGGTCGCACCTCTGCTCAAACTCGATGGAGAGTATGACATGATCTATTGCAAGGAGATGGAAACCTACCGTCAATGGGAACGCATGTCGGCAAAGCAGCGTGAGAAACATTCTCTACCTGAAGCAATGAAGATGCCTCAGCGAAAATGTCATGTAGTGGTTGATTCCACCGTAGAGGCTCTTATCGGAGCTTTGCGCGACAATCCGCGCGGAGTGCTGATTTACAAAGATGAGATAGACAGCCTTCTTTCCAATTTCAACCGCTATAATGGTTCGGACGAGGGCTACTTTCTCAGTCTGTTCAGCGGCACGCCTTTCAAGTACAGCCGAAAGTCAAGCAACGAGCATATTTTCCTCTCCAATCCCTACTGTTCGATTATCGGCTCTACGCAGCCTGGGCGTTTGGGCGAACAGTTCGGCGGCAAGCGAATGATGAACGGCTTTTCATCCCGATTCCTGAAAGTCTATCCCGAAATTGACAAGATGCCGTCGTGGAACGACACCGCCATGCCTGACAGCGTTCTTGAAGAATGGGGGCGAATTATCCGAAAGGTGGTAACAGTCACTCCTTCAACAGACCAAGAGGGAAAAGCGACCTCAATAGAGCTACTGTTTTCCCAAGAGGCAAAGCTCCGCGTAATTCAATGGAAAGACGAGGTCAATAACAAGGCTTATGCTGAAACGGATTCGGATGCTGTCAGGGCGTTGTGCGGCAAACTGGAAACCTATCTCGTCCGCTTCTGCCTGATCATACAGATTATGCACTGCATCTGTGGAGAATCGGGCATGGATAAAATTGAACCGGGAACTGCCGAACTCGCCATCAGGCTCACCGAATATTTCAGAAACATGGAGAGCCGGATTGCACCGGAGATTGAAACCGGTATCCTCGACAACCGGTTTACCGAGTTACTCGGAAACCTCAGGGATTCGTTCACCACGGCAGAAGCTGTCCGGGAAGCTCTGCAACTCGGAATCTCGGAATCCTCGGTCAAAAGATTTCTTAGAGACGGCGGTCGAGGATTCGTAAAGAAAAAGTCACACGGTTGCTATCGCAAAATATGACGCTTGAGCTGACACTATGAACTTTTGACATTATGACATTTTCGACCGAGGTCGAACTGACTGAGATACCCCGGTTGCTCACGCCTGATTTGGAGTATAAACCTTGCTTTGCAAGATATGCCGATTGTGTCCACAACGGCTATCCCGCCTCCCCCGAGGTGAGGGTCAATCCCGCTCGAAACTCGCAGTCTTTTGTCTAATGACACATTGCCCGTGAA
>NZ_PUED01000318.1 GCF_003024925.1 Paramuribaculum intestinale | reverse complement strand
AAGGCGCGGTATCCCTTTTCGCCGGAGAAAACGAAAACCTTCAAAAAATAATGTTGAAGGTGCAGGCCCTTATGTCCATAACAATGGGTTTGCAGCAAGTAGCGAACGCCTTAAACAAGGATAGCGCGTTTATGCTTGTAACCGTCGCCAAGGCGAAGGAGTTGTTATCCGCAGCAACCAACCGCTTAACCGTGGCTTTGGGCGGCTCAGTCGTGGCCGCAAAAGCATTGATGGCTACTTTAACGTTTGGTTTATCGGTAGCCATTACCGCCGCTATATATCTTTGGGATAAATATAGCAGTAAGGCAAAAGACGCGACAAAGGCAAACGAAGAAGCAAAAAAAGTTTTTGATGAGTACCACAAATCCACCGCATCAAAAAGCGCGGACTTAGTGGGTAAATACCAACGCCTACGCGATGAATACAATAACTTGAAGTCAGCAGCAGAGAAACAAGAATGGATTAAAAACAACGCTTCCGAATTTGATAGCCTTTCCCTTTCCGTTAATAACCTTACGGACGCGGACAATGTATTTATAAAAAATACCAAGTCCGTTGTTAAGGCGTTGGAACTTCGCGCTAAGGCATTAGCCCTTCAAGAACTTCAAATGAAGGCTTACGAACAATATTACCAACGAATTATAGCCGCCGACCAAAGCGTGGCCGGGGGAGGCTTCTACACCAAGGTAGGAAATATAATTAAGCAAGGGACACAAGACCAAAAAGACCTCGGGGCGGCTATGAAGGCCGCCGGAGCGGTCAGCGCATCGGGTGACGCATATAACAAAGATAACGAATGGTACACGATGAGCGGCGGCGACTTCAAATTAACCCAAAAGGCCATAGACGCTATTAATGCGTACCGTGTAAGTCAAGCCCGAAGCACGAACCAAAGAATCCACAGCGAAGCACAAGCCGAATTAGACAAAACCGTAGGCTATACAAGGCAGCAGATAGCACTAACAGAAAAAGAATTAAAAGAATTAGACATACTTCGCACCAAAGGATCCAATAAACCAAACGGGAACGGTTCAAGTGCAGGAAGCAGTAGCAAAAATGAAAAAGACCCCTTCGCCGAGCAGTTAGCAACACGAAAAGGACTTTACGAAAAATATTTGAAGCGGATAACAAGCAGCGACGAAACCGTAAGGAACGCCGCCGCTTCCGAGTTCGCGCCCTTATTGAAGGAAGGCAGTAGCTATCTGCAATATTTGGAGAACCAACGCGCCGCTATTGAAGCCAAGACCACAAAAACCGCCGCCGACTTAAAGAACCTGACAACCCTTAACAACGAGATAGCCAACGCCACCCGCGAATCGGTTATTTCAGCCTTCGACGCGCAGCTACAACAGGAGTTAGCCCAGTGCAAGACCATTAGCGAAATGTTGGCGACCATTGAACGCCGACGTTCCGAACTTTCCGGGGATAATTCCGACGTGGATAACGCGAAGGCGGAAATCCTTAACACCGCCGAAGCAGACACACTCCAACAGGCGAAGGAAGAAACGAAGGCTTTGTTACAGGAATACGCGGGCTACCTTCAAGAGAAGATAGACTTTGAAGAAAGTTACGCCCGGAAGAAGGAACTTTTAAGCCGTCAAGCCGCAGAATCAGCCACGGACGCAGAACGCCAAGTAGCCGAAGCCGCATTAGCCGCGCTTGAAAAGGAGCGCGAGGAATACGCCAAGCGCAGCGGGAACGAGCAATACGACGCCCTGTTAGAGGAATACCAAACCTATCAGCAACAGGAAAC
>NZ_PUED01000317.1 GCF_003024925.1 Paramuribaculum intestinale | reverse complement strand
GTATATAAGAGTGGCAAAACGAAGGTTACCACACCCACTATCAATTATCAGCTTATGAAGTCAACACTTGAAATAGGAATAATACAGCAATCCAAGACAGCCGATATCGCCGACAACCGACGTCGTCTTGCCGAAGCAGTAGGACAGCTCGCCGCTAACGGCGCAAAACTGATCGTCAACCAGGAACTGCATGACACATTGTATTTCTGTCAGACAGAATCCGTGGAATGCTTCGATCTGGCCGTCGGCATCAATCAAGAAAACGAAGTCTGCCACTTCTATTCAGATCTGGCAAAACGACATGGGATAGTACTCGTCGTATCTTTGTTTGAACGCCGCGCCCCCGGCCTTTGCCACAACACTGCGATCGTATTCGACACCGACGGCTCCGAGGCCGGACGATACCGTAAAATGCATATCCCCGACGACCCCGCATATTATGAGAAATTTTATTTCACGCCAGGCGATCTCGGATTCAGACCGATTGACACTTCGATCGGACGTCTGGGCATCCTCGTATGCTGGGATCAATGGTTTCCCGAAGCGGCACGCCTTATGGCTCTTGCCGGCGCCGAGCTGCTGATATACCCTACAGCCATAGGATGGGAGTCGACCGACACTCCCGACGAACAGGAGCGCCAGCGTCAGGCATGGATGACTGTACAGCGTGGCCATGCCGTGGCCAACGGACTCCCGGTCGTGACCGTCAACCGGGTCGGCCATGAAGCCGATCCGTCGGCGGCGACCGGCGGCATACAGTTCTGGGGAAGCAGCTTCATAGCCGGTCCGCAGGGCGAACTGCTCTTCGAAGCGCCGACAGATCAGGAATGCACGCAAATCATCAGTGTCGACATGCATCGGAGCGAACAAGTGCGCCGCTGGTGGCCATTTCTGCGCGACAGGCGCATAGATGCCTACGACGGACTGCTGCGCCGCTATATCGCGACAGAATGAACTGATCAAGACATAAACAGACCGGAGCCGGTATAGCGATTCAATCGCAACCGGTTCCGGTCTGTTTTTTAGTTTATCGGTCAGTCAGTCACTCCGCAATACATCCTGGCAGACTGCGCAGATTGTATCGCGAAGCCATAACTTCGCCATAGGCTCCGGCCGAGCGAAGCGCGATCAGATCGCCGCGGTGCACTTCAGGCAACATCTCATCGTGACCGAAAACGTCGCTTGACTCGCATATCGGTCCGACCACATCATATTGTCTGAGTTCCCGGCCTGCGCCTGTCAGATTCTCTATTTTATGATGTGCCTGATACAATGCCGGACGTATGAGGTCAGTCATGCCGGCGTCGACGATGGCAAATCGCTTGCCAATTCCTTCCTTGACGTAGATCACACGTGTAATCAGCGACCCGCACTGAGCCACGACAGCCCTGCCCAGCTCAAAATGAAGCTGCTGTCCGTCACGGAGCTTCAGATGATTATGGAAAAGTGCGAAATACGGATCGAAATCAGCTATCGGATGCTTGTCGGGATCATCATAATCAACACCCAGTCCGCCCCCTACATTTATTGATTTTATCGAAGTCATACCCTGTTGCTCCAGATCATTCTGTATGGCATTGATGCGTTCACAAAGCATACGGTAAGGCTCCAGAGTCGTTATCTGGGATCCGATATGGAAATGCAGTCCGACAAATGACAGCGCCTTCGACTGCATGCACTTTTGTATCATCTGCGGCACCACACTGATATCAAGACCAAATTTATTTTCTTCCAGACCTGTTGTGATATAGTGA
>NZ_PUED01000316.1 GCF_003024925.1 Paramuribaculum intestinale | reverse complement strand
CCTTATAGTATTAAGAGCTGTCACTGGTGACAGACCTTGAAATTCCAGTTCTTCGTTTACAGCGTCACGTAAATTGGCCATAGAATATCCTCCTCGGCGCAAACAGCGGTCGAGAACCTTGTATCGGATATCAGAGCTTTTTGTATTCGGCATCGTATAAGGTCTTTAGAATGCAAAGTTAATAATTTTATCAATAAGTTCAAAATGGTTGAACTTGAAAGCTATAATTTTGCATCACGAGGATTAAATCCCCCTCGTTGAATAAAATGAAAAAAGTTTTCTCACTCATGTTGCTTCTTATAGCGACTCTTAGCTTTCTCCCATCATGCTCAAGCGATGACGATGAACCAGACAACATCCAGTCTCAGATGATTGGTACATGGAACGCAACTTCTGTCAAATTCAGTGGCGACAATGATTGGACTGACATCACCAAGTACCCAAGCATGTCTCTGTCCATCACATTTAACCAGGATGGGAGTTATTCCGGACGAGGTGCATTGGGTAATGGCTCCGGTATTTACACTGTTTCCGGCAAAACAATCAAGACATATGTTGGCGGTGAACTTTACGGCACGTATTATGTGAAGACAGTATCGGGCAACTATGCCGAACTCACGCTGACAATGGGTACATCAAGTATGGAGATTAAGGCAACCCGTCGATAACACTAATTCAAGAGTCATTATGAAAAGATTCCTGCTTCTAATAGCTATGGCAATGATAATCGCTTTGTCATACGCACAAGGCAAACTCGACTGCGAAGGTGTATCATTAAAGCTCGCATATGAGTTCTGATGTCATATATGTCACGCATCTAATCGCTTGTCAGTCTATAATGACTGACAAGTGGCTTTGGCACGAATTTTGTAAATCTTATTTCGCCATTCTCACTCCTCGCAAATTGCGTCCGAGTAATCCCGAATGGAACATGCTAAAAAATGGAACATCCCAAATTTAAAATCCTTAGTATTGATGGCGGGGGAATTCGAGGCGTTATACCGTGTCAATTTCTTGCTAATCTTGAAAACGATCTTATCCAAGAATATGGTGAAGATACTCGACTGTGCGATTATTTTGACTTAATTGCCGGTACTTCAACCGGTGGAATTATCGCCATCGGACTTGCCTTGGGAGTTAAAGCTCAAGATATCCTTGACCTATATGTTCGTCATGGAAGTGAAATATTTCCCGAACCTATGCAACGGAACGTATCTAAAGCTAAAAGAATAATACTCAAAAAGCCATTTTATGATAGGTTACCGTTGAAAAAACTATTAAATGAAACATTTAATACTGATGGTGAACCTAAAAGAATCGGAGACGCAAAAACCAGACTCTTAATCCCGACATATAATCTAGAATCCCACCAGATACATATCCTAAAAACAGCACACTCTGAAAAGCTTGTGAGAGATTATCAAATTCCGGTTGTAGATGCAGCACTCTCTACCGCTGCGGCTCCCGCTTATTTCTTACCATATGATTTCTCTTACGATAATAAAGGGAAAAATGGCTCCGTGCAAATTAATATGATGGTAGATGGTGGATTAGTTGCTAATAATCCATCTTTTATGGCTTTGTTAGAGGCGACGCACTGCCTCGGTATAAAACTTGAAGATATTGGTTTGCTTTCACTCGGAACCGGCGTCGTGAAGAAAGCATGTCCAAAGAAATCATCCCACGTTACTCCAATGTATTGGGTCAATCCACTTAATGGACCAATGATATATGAGATAATGGCTGAAGCACAATC
>NZ_PUED01000315.1 GCF_003024925.1 Paramuribaculum intestinale | reverse complement strand
AATTGGTTTGCGTTCTTCGACGGCGGCCGGCCTACATTGATGCCGGCGCCTCCGCGGCTGTTGGCGTGGGGGCGGGGGATTACCAGCCGCCGGAGGCACCGCCGCCGCCGGTAATGCCGCCGCCGAAGCTGCCGCCGGAGAATCCGCCTCCCGATCCGAATCCGCTGCCGCCTCCGGGCGGGATGATCACTACCGGGGGCTGTCGGCGCGGTATGCGATAGGGGCGGTTGTTCTGGAATCCGCAGTTGCGGCAGGTGTAGACCTTCACTCCCTGACCTTCTCGGGCGACGGTAGGCTGAATCACGATGCGGTCGGCTGTGAGCTGGCATGCGCGGGCGTTGCAGCGCGGGCAGACGGTGTAGGCCGAGCGGTCGTTGACGTATGGTATGATGTCGGTTTCGCCACACGCACGGCACAGCCACACGTCGTAGTCGACCGAGTTGATGCGTTCCTCGGTGTCCTGCGCGGGTGTGAGGTAGTCGTTGTCCTTGTCTTCGGGGAGTTTCTCCATCGGTTTGCCGCAGTTGGGGCAATTGCGTGCATGGTCGCGCACGCGCTTCATCTTGCGGTTGAGGAGCCATATGACGATGAGCGGCACTCCTACGCCGAGAGCCGAGAGGCACAGGAGCGGGACGCGCGTCTGTTTGAGGCTCTGGTAGCGCTGCAGGGTGGGCATCCGGCGGGTGGAGTGGCTGCGCCACAGGTATATGGCCAGTGCGATGGCTGTCATGACTGCCGCCATGGTGGCGAGCCAGTCGATAAGTCCGGAGTAGTCCTCGTCGTGGCGTGGTGTCCGCGAGTCGTTGGGGTATCGCGACCGTATCTCATCGGCTACGTCGGGAGCGCCGAGCCGGTCGGCCACGCTGGCCACTGCTGCTATGGTGCCGCCGTCGTAGTCGCCGTTGCGGAAGTGCGGCGCCATATCGTTGCGTATGATTCGGCCGCAGATGGCATCGGGGAGCGGTCCTTCGAGTCCGTAGCCGGTGCGGAGCACGGCGCGCCGCTGTGCCCGCGCTATGAGTATGAGCAGTCCGTTGTCGTTGTCTTTCTTGCCGATGCCCCATAGCGAGAACAGTTCTGTGGCGAAGGAGTCGATGTCGTCGCCCTCGATGGAGTCGACGGCCACCACCGTCACTTCGGCCGATGTGCTCCGCCACACTCCGGCGAGCAGTGAGTCGAGCCGGGTTTCGGCCGCCGGCGAAAGCACTCCGTCGGGGTTTGATACGTAGCGCGTGCGGTCGGCCAGATGCACGTTGGGTATATCACGCGGCGTGTATGCCGCAAGGGCTGTGATTATGACGGCTGTGATCGCCGTCAGGGTGAGCATGATCCGTTTCATGCGGCGAAGATAGACAAAAAATCCGAAAAACTGTCGTGCTGATAGCCGGTCGGATCGCTTTTTTGCAGCGAAGCGGCGGCCGGCTGTTTCAGAGTTGTGATATTTTGTGTTAAAATCTGCGGAGTGTTTACCAATCATGGATTTGTTTGGTTAAATTTGCGGCTTAATACCAATCATTACATGCTTACTCAGATAATCAATGCAAAAATCCTGACGCCACAGGGATGGCTTAAAGATGGCAGCGTGCTGATGCGCGACGACAAGATCCTTGAAGTGACCAACTGCGATCTGGCGGTGATCGGCGCCGAGCTGTTTGACGCCAAAGGGATGTACGTTGTGCCCGGCGGAGTGGAGATCCACTGCCACGGCGGTGGCGGACGCGACTTCATGGAGGGAACGGAGGATGCTTTCCGCAAGGCTATCGAC
>NZ_PUED01000314.1 GCF_003024925.1 Paramuribaculum intestinale | reverse complement strand
CGTAGCGTTGGCTCAGGGGTTCGTGGGGCTGGGAGATGGGTTTAAGGGACAGGCCGTTTGATGGGAAACTATCATGCACGGTTCTTAGGGGGGAAAGCGCCCGCAAGGGCGCCGACCTACCCGCCCCGAATTTGAGCATTATAGCATACAACCACCTGAAAAAGCACCTCAAAGCCTACGGCAAGACCCCGCCTAAGTTTTATATGATAAATTTCGATGATCCGGAACGCAGTCACCGCTGTAATCCCA
Organism: Paramuribaculum intestinale; assembly: GCF_003024925.1. Classification (GTDB taxonomy): domain Bacteria; phylum Bacteroidota; class Bacteroidia; order Bacteroidales; family Muribaculaceae; genus Paramuribaculum; species Paramuribaculum intestinale. The sequence goes on along the minus strand of NZ_PUED01000314.1, from coordinate 1,516 downwards.
TTCATCCAAATTTCATGTCCGACATAGCCGATGCCTACGAGAGTGCATATACTATTATGTTGAATCTCAATAAGTCGTGGGTTCAGAAGCAGGGTGACTTCTTTGTTGAATCTCCAATCGTACTGTTCGCAGCAATTATATGGTTTTTACGCATATACAAGGATGGAGAGTATTGTACATTTCCACACGCCATTGAATTTCTATGTCGCAGATATGAGGATATTTTCCCTATCCTTACCAGCTATCCCGACTTGGAAAACTACCTGTCTCCATTTATGGACGCATGGCTCGGAGGTGCGGCGGAACAGTTGGCCGGCCAGATTGCATCGGCAAAGATACCGCTGTCCCGAATGATTTCGCCACAGTTGTATTGGGTGATGACCGGCAACGATTTTACTCTCGACATCAACAATCCCAAAGAACCGAAGATTTTGTGTGTCGGCAATAATCCTGACCGCCAGAATATATATGGTGCAGCGCTGGGTCTATACAACAGCCGAATTGTAAAGCTGATCAACAAGAAGGGCATGCTGAAGTCAGGCGTAATAATTGACGAGCTGCCAACGATTTTCTTCAAGGGCCTCGACAATCTCATAGCTACCGCCCGAAGCAACAAGGTGGCTGTGTGTCTCGGCTTTCAGGATTTTTCCCAGTTGGAGCGCGACTACGGAAAACCGGAGGCTGCCGTGGTGATGAACACCGTCGGCAATATCTTCTCCGGGCAAGTCGTAGGCTCGACCGCCAAGACACTTTCCGAGCGTTTCGGTAAGGTGTTGCAGAAACGACAGTCATTGTCCATCAATCGTCAGGATGTAAGTCACTCCTTCAATACCCAGATGGACAGCCTTATACCCCCAAGCAAGATTTCAACTCTCACTCAGGGGTTCTTTGTCGGAGCCGTAAGCGATAATCTGACTGAGCGCATTGATCAAAAAATATTCCATGCTGAGATTGTAGTTGACAGCAAAAAGGTTGATGCTGAAATGAAAGCCTATGAGCCGATTCCAGTTCTGACCGATTTCAAGGACCCGACACCCGACAGGCGTCAGATGAAGGCTGATATTCAGGCAAACTATGACAAAGTGAAACAGGATGTCCGCGATATTGTAAGTGATGAACTTGCCCGTATAGCCGCAGATCCGAAACTCAAGCACCTCCTTCAACAGAAGAGGTGAAACCACAAATCCACAACATAATAATGACTAATAATTTTGACAGCCGAGGCTATGACCTTGACTATTACAATCTGTTCCTACGAAATTATTTGTCGGAACATAGATTCCCGGAAGCGGACGATGATACTTTCATTGCGACAAGGGCGGAGAAAGCCTATGATGTATTTGTAGCATCGCGATTGGACGGAGATGAATATTACATTTCAAGTGAAAAAGCAATGGCCGCTCTTTATGAAGGTCTTGAAATTTCAGCCTATGATTTTGTCAGCGAGATATTGATGGACGAATTTACTGACCAGATTTCATTAGAGGAAGAATCCATTGAATTTTGGACATACACG
>NZ_PUED01000313.1 GCF_003024925.1 Paramuribaculum intestinale | reverse complement strand
TCCCGTAACCGTGCATATGATATAGGTGTAAAGCCAGTCGTGCGACGGCATCCACCAGCATCCCATGAAAAGGAAAAATCCTCCGACACAGGCGGCGATGATATGTTTCCACTTTATGCCTTCTTTCTTAACGCCTTTTGTTCCGAAGCACGATATGGCAAGCAACATCAGCGCGAACCATTTGGCGTTATTGGGATTATTGAACATACCGCAATTGTTGTTCAGATTATTCAGAATCTTGTATGCGGTTATGTAAAACCAGTTGCTGTCCACTACTTTAAGTCCCGTGTACCACAATAGGTTTGCGGCGACAATAACGAAACTTATGCCCCTGACAAAATCCATGATTTTTGCCAAGGCTCTCAGGTCATCTTCCTGCTGGCTCATTTTTTATATCGGTTGTTTTGAAAAATTAAAACTTCGGTCTGCGACCTTTTTTCTTTCTGCGCTGCATGGCACGGTAGAAGGCTTCTTCCTCCGGGTCATAGCCGGGCCCGACTTGGAACAGGTCAAGGCCGGGTATAGAAGGCATATAATCGGAGTTGTCTGTATGGGCATGACCATGACGGGAATCAGTCCGGGCTTCGGGCTGAGGCTGTGATTGGCTTCGGGAACTATCCGAGTCTGTTTGATTTCGGTTCTCGTTGCCTGCTGTGCGAGCATTGTCTTCCGGAATATCTTGAACAGGCACAACAGGCGTATCAACCGCGGGCCCTCCATTGAAACGCTGTTCAAAAGCGTTGGCAGAGAACTCCCTGCCCAATCTTGAACCATTGAGGACACACTTCGTATTATGGTCGATGAATGTCGCCCCGTATATCCGTCCTTCGGCTGTGTATCGGAACACTACATCAATCTTCTCGGCTTTCAGCCGCTCAATAAAGTCCTCTTTGCCGGATGACCGTATGAGAACGGAAGCCACAATCCGTTTTGTGCGCTGTGCCAACGCCTTATCGTCAATCTCTTTTTTCGCCCGCTCAAACCTGCCGTCTATGGCTGTACGGCTTGCAAATCTGCCGAGTCTTGAAGCCTTGAAGGGATTGGCGATTACCTTTCCGTTATCATCTGTGGCGAAATATACCAATCCATGATACTCGCGACCGTTCACCCGCCCGTCCGTCTGCTCCGCCTTTACATTATATAAGGAGAGAATGGCGTTGAACTCGCCCATTGTCTGGAAGCGGTAGCGCATACCCACCAGCTTGACCGTGTTGGCGACCTGACGTTTCAGATCGTCGGCAGGGTCAATTTTCATGATTGGAGTATCGGGAGAAACCCTCTGACGCTCGGCAGGTTTCAGGTCATATTTCTTTTCAAGTTCGCGGCAGATGTCCTTGCTGCGATAGAAATTATTTTTGTCCGACACCGCCTTTCCGTCAGTGCCTACCCGCAACGCCACTATATGGATATGGTGGCGGTCGATGTCTTCGTGTTTGAAAATTAAATAAGGCATATCGCCTAATCCCATCTTCTGCATATATTCATGCGCCAGCCGGGTATAATCGGTGTCGCTCAACCTGTCATCGGGATGCGGATTGAGAGATATGTGCATCATCGGCCTCTCCGTCTTGGTATGCGCCGGCATCCAACGCTGAAAATCCTCATAAACCCTATGCGTGTTGACCGACCCCGAACCGTCATTGTATATTTTGTTGGTATCGAGCAAGCGGCCTTTCTCCTTGTTTATCTTTTCAGCGTTGTAAGTCAGGGCGGCATAAAGCGAGTTGCCTAACGAGATTTTTGCGACCATGCCTCATCGAATTGCCGGGCAAGCTCCACAATCTGT
>NZ_PUED01000312.1 GCF_003024925.1 Paramuribaculum intestinale | reverse complement strand
CATGCAATTGCCCTTACGTCTATCTTTTCTCCTCACTCCTCTCGGGGGAAAGCCTTAGCGGCAAGGGGGCAGACAGCCCCCGTTGAGCGCCCCGTCAGCTAATCTGATGCAAACATAGTGACTTTCTGCAAATAGAAATCATTGGGAACTGGCGGTGGCTGAAGCAGGATTGAGCGTAACCTGTTCATATCTACCTTCAGGTAGTTGCTTGTGCTTGCTGTGCTTGCATGGCCGAGGGCGCTTGATATAATGGGGAGCGGAGTTCCGTTTTCCAAAAGCTCGGTGGCAAGTGAATGTCGCATTGCATGTATTCCATGGTGTCGTCTTCTTACATTGACCCCTGATGCCCTTATGGCTTCCTGCATGGCGCTCCATACTGTATCTCGGCATATCCTTGTATATGGAGGTCTTGACGATACAAAAATATGGTCATCGCCTGTAGTCGGTCGTTCTGCCTGTAGATAGTCGATAATGGCGTTGCCTATATCACTGAGCAGCGGGAGAATATTCTCTCGCTTGGTTTTCCACTGTACGATACGGATGATGTTTTTGTCCCAATCCACATCACTAAATCTCAATCGGATGATGTCTGACACCCTTAGTCCGAGCCTTGAAGCAAGGAGGAATATGGCATAATTTCGTCTTCCGTTATAACTGCTGCGATTTATTGCATTACCAATCTGTTCAATTTCTTGTGCGGTATAAACAGATGGTATCTTCTCTCTTTGGGGTGAACGAACTCCCTCAAGAAATGTACCGAGTTCGAATTTTACATACCCTTCATGGTAAAGGTATTTGCAGAAAGCGCGTATCACGAATAAACGCTGCGATTGATTGTTCTTTAATGATGATAAGAACTCCATCACATGTAACTCGGTTAATTCTGAGATTTTATCTATTCCCTTCAGATGTAAGGAAAGATTAAACTCTGACAGCACCTGTCGATATACGGTCAATGTTACAGGAGTGACACGCTCTTTCCTCTTTAGTTCTACAAGTTTCTGTGCGATTTCACCAATTTCCCCGTATAAGTCGTAAGTGCGAAGCTGGATATTCCTTTTCACAAAAGGTACATCCGGATTTTCCAATGCTGCGTTAAGAAAGTCAACGCAATGGCAGAGTCTCTGCCATCGTTTCAAGCCTTTACGGCTTTCAAGATAACGTATTCCGACATCGGAATCGAATTTTTCAAGCCCCATTTCCTTCATGTATGAAGAAATGTCTGATTTTACAATGGACTTGAACTCGGCTACCGTAGAAGGAAAGTAGCCGGCTTCAACCCATTTTTCCTCACATAGCTTGAGTAGTTTTGTGATTTGTTGTGATTTTGCCATATATGTTATTGTAAATGGTATTCAACTAATATGGCAATAAGATTTTTATCCTCAAAATATTATCACAAGTAATCCTAAAATTCAACACATTAGATTATGTTATATCTTCCAACTTGGGATAATATTATACTTTGGATAATAATGAGTGGCAAGAGAATAGACCTCATCATTGGTCATTACGCTGACGCCTTGACGCTTGACCTCGTTGAGTATGTACTGGCAACACTCCTCTACGGATTTGGAGGGGTCTGCATAGCGGATAGCGAACAGATTGTCGCTCTCTGCACGGCTATCGAGATAGTTGCGGATAGCCTCGATAAAATTCTCAGATGATTTCATAGTCGTATATTTTAGAAAGTTAATACCCAATAGATTATCAGTATTGCGGTTATAAGGGATATAACCCAGCCAGCACCTCGGATTACAGGTCTGACTATCGCCCACACCAGAGTTCCGATTATTGCTCCGATGATGATTGCCACCACCTTTGCAAACTTTTTTAACAGTATCTT
>NZ_PUED01000311.1 GCF_003024925.1 Paramuribaculum intestinale | reverse complement strand
GGCCGTAGCGCCCGGACAGCCGGTGGTTCTGACCACGGAGCACCCCTTCTTCCGTGGCGCGATACGTCAGGCCATGCATCAACTGTCGGTTCACGGCAAGGACAATCCGGTCATGATCCGTGTATCCTACAAAGGTCTGACTCCCGAACAGACCATGGTGTATGCCGCGGCCGATCTCGGTCCGGCACTTCTAGACGGCTTTGCCGACGGCATACAGGTGGAATCGGACTCACTGAGCGACAGCGAATCGATAAGTCTGGCGTTCGCCATACTTCAGTCGACCCGTCAGCGCATCAGCCGCACGGAGTACATCTCGTGCCCCTCGTGCGGACGCACCATGTTTGATCTCCAGCAGACCCTTGCCGCCGTCAAGGCGGCCACGGCTTCGCTAAAGGGTCTGAAGATAGGAGTGATGGGCTGCGTGGTGAACGGTCCGGGCGAGATGGCCGACGCCGACTACGGCTATGTCGGCGCCGGTGTGGGTCGTGTGAGCCTTTATCGTGGCAAGGAGTGTGTCAGGAAAAACATTCCCGCCGAAGAGGCTGTGGATGCTCTGACCGCATTGATTAAAAGCGACGGTCGATGGACGTGACAGCCTTCGACGAAGAGATGATGCGCCGTGCCATGCAGCTTGCCCGCTGCGGCGAGCTCGGCGCATCGCCCAACCCGATGGTAGGGGCAGTGGTGACATGCGACGGCCATATCATAGGCGAGGGCTATCACCGTAAGTGCGGCGGCCCTCATGCCGAGGTCAACGCCATAGCATCGGTGGCCGATCAGCATAAATTGCCGGAAAGTGCCATATATGTGACTCTTGAGCCGTGTGCCCATTTCGGCCGCACGCCTCCGTGTGCCGATCTGATAGCCGACAAGGGTCTGAAGCGTGTGGTGGTGGGTTGTCTCGATCCCTTTGCCAAAGTCGACGGAAGGGGAGTGGAGCGTCTGCGCCGCGCCGGCATCGAAGTGGTGACCGGAGTGCTTCGTGAAGAGTGCGAGGCTCTCAATGTGAAGTTTTTCACCGCCCACCGCCGGCACCGACCCTACACGCTGCTCAAATGGGCCACGAGCGCCGACGGCTTCATGGCATCGCGTGACGGCGCTGTGAAATTTTCCACGCCGCTCACCATGCAGCTCATGCACGGGCTGCGCGCTCGCTACGATGCCATAATGACGGGCGCCGGGACCATACTGACCGACAATCCTTCGCTGACCGTGCGCGGCACGGCAGGGCGCAATCCCGCCCGTGTGGTATTAGACGCCTCCGGTGTGACCCCAGCCGGAGCGTCGGTGTATGACCCGGGTCGTGTGATATGTTTCACAGACCGGCGGCGTGATGATCTGCCTTCGCACGTGGAGCAGCAGACCGATATCGACTCCCACGACATGGCCGCTGTCATGAAGCGGCTTTATGACCTTGGATTCATATCTCTGATGGTGGAGGGTGGAGCGCGGACTCTGACGGCGGTGGCCGACAGCGGCCTGTGGGACGAGGCCCGCGTGGAGAGATCTCCCGTGAGGCTCGGCCGCGACGGGCGGTGTCTCATGCCGGCTCCCACTGGAGTGCTGAAACGCTCCGAAACGATCGACGGCAATATAATCGCGGAATATGTGAGGCCGTGTGTAGAACCGGTGTGATAACCTGTGCCGTGGGTGTGAGGCCGTGTGTGAGATTACGTATTTTAACTATGAAGGTCGCGGAGTTAATGAAAATGTTGTTAACTTCCCATCTTTTACAGTCCAAAAACGAGCAAACCCTTTTGTACATTGGCGTGAAGCCATGTGCAAAAGGGTCTATATATGTAGCACTGGAATGGGGTTATCTATATTTAACCTTTTTTAATATTAGCAA
>NZ_PUED01000310.1 GCF_003024925.1 Paramuribaculum intestinale | reverse complement strand
AATCCACCCTTTTTACCATTTTTTTAGGCAAATTGAAAGAATATGATGGTATGGTATTAATTGTATCACCAGAACTTGGATTGGCATAGGCATATCCTAATACTTTTATGAGAGAGTAATCATCTCCCCCATTCGTGTTGGGGGAGATAATTGCTTTACAAGAAATCAGGGTGCATACACCAATTAACATAATTGCTAATTTAATAGCTATTTTGTCTTTGGTTTCCATTTATGAATCTTATCTACAGCTCTCTCAAATGATGAGAATTTGTAATTGTCAGAGTTCAATGCCCCAGTCCTGTTATAGAATCGTATTCGTTTTTCAACGGTTACATTTGGTGAACCACCAATTGTATTATGATTATTAGGAAGCTGAACCATCTTATAACCTAATACTACATTAGGACTATCTCCAACAGTATTATCTATGTCAGTTTGAGAGGGTAAATTATTGTATAATAACTTGCTATCACCTTCATGGAAGATTAACTGCGGGTGAGAATGCACATCATAGGAAACCCTGTCTCCAACGTTGACAAGAGCGTCAATTGCATCTTTCCAGTGAGCATCGTTAACAACATCGCCCTCTCCCTCAACAATTGGGGAAATCGTGCCGTTTTTTCCAACCCGGAAACCATGTTCATTGCCGGTTTTCTCGGTTAGATCATATGTTTCTTTCATGGTCTTTACAACTTCTCTTGATGGAACAGCCATACATTTGCCTTCGCTGACTGCGAGTGCAGCTTTATCCTTATCCTTCTTCGTTATAAAAACCATTACCCTGACATCTTTTTGATCATCTATGGTTTGAATATATGCTCCATTTTCGTTAAAATAGTCAGTTAATCCTAATGGGTCAACACGATTTATCGGATTGTTATGACAAAAAGTATAACTGGATATATCGGGCGAAATTTCTTCCATTGGATCCGTTGACATCCACAGACTGAGACGTGGATCATAGTAACGAGCACCGTAGTAGTACATACCTGTTTCCTCATCGAATTCCTTCGCGTTGAAGAGATAAGGCGTGTTCCATACGTTGTTTCGCTCCTCGATGAAGACCTCTCCGAAGGGGACATACTCTATGTGCTGAACCACTTCACCGTCAAGGTTGGTGATGAAGCTGGAGCTGCCGAGGTGGTCGGAATGATAGAAGAACTGCAAGTTCTCGTAGTTGTCGGGGTCTTTGAACGACCGCGAAACCGCGCGGGTCTGAGACTTCCGTGCCTCTGCCACCGCCGCCTCCATAGAGCCGTCGTTGCAGCAGAACCCTTCACCATCGGCATAGTTGTCATTGTCAGTACCGTTGTAGGGAACATCGAAGAACTTGTAGTTGTCCTTGATTACCTGTTGCTGGGCTGCATACTTCGATTTGTAGTCAACCGAAAGACCGTCGGTGTTCGCACCGGCATACTCGATGCGACGCGGGTCTGAGCCGTAGGAGGCGAAATCGCCGACCTTGGACACGATGCGTTGGCTACCGGCGTAGATATGCTTGGTGTAGCGACCTCCCTGATTTGCCACGAGATACGGGCTTACATAGAGGGAGAATTTAGCGGTGTTGGTCGAGCCGCCGGAGAAAACTCCGTTGACATAGACCTGATCGCTTTCGCCCGAAGTCTTGACAGTGCGTTCACCATCGGCATCGTACCAGTAGTTGGACACGAAACCGTTGTCGTCCACAGCAAGCAGACGATTCTCCTCATCCCAGATGAGCTTGCGCTCACCGACACTGTTGTCCCTATGTCCGTCAGTCATAACCCGGTTGGTGTTTACATAGACTATGCCATTAGATTC
>NZ_PUED01000031.1 GCF_003024925.1 Paramuribaculum intestinale | reverse complement strand
ATTACCTGATACCGGAGAAGAGCCGCCGATCCCGGGCGAGGGTCTCGACGTGACAGTCGGCGACTGGATCGACATTGAAATATATGTATAATCATAAACAACCATAACTATGAAACACATTTTATCACTGCTCAAGCCTTCGGCTATAGCTATCGCAGCCCTCGTCGCCACTACTGCCTGCAGCAACGACGATGAATCGGACAACATAATGGATCAGGATGCCATCAGGTTCGCACCGGTAGCACACAACGAATCACGTTCTGAACCGATCACGACGAATACGCTCTCGGACTTCCATGTATATGCCTTTACAGATGGCAAACTATATATGGAAAATGTGGAGGTGGTCAAGAACTCCTCCAATGTATGGACCTACTCCCCTGTAGCCCACTGGCCACAGAATTCCGTAAACTTCTATGCCTACGCTCCCGGAGAGTGGCTGACCGGCATACAGACCTCGTTGCAATCCGTGTCGCTTACCAACGACGGCACCCAGGATCTGATCTATGCCGTGACAATGAACCAGACAAAAGGTTCTTCAGCCGTAAAACTCTACTTCCATCATGCTTTGGCCAGAGTGCAGACGAAATTGCTCTCATCCAACACCAATCTTGATGTGAATGTCAAGAATGTGACATTACAGAATATCATGAGCAAGGCCGAATTCACCTTCCCGCAGTCGACAACAAGCGAGAACGGCACCTCAGCCGGAACATGGAACAACGCATCGACCCCTGTCGACTATACTCTTTATCAGGATGCGACCGGACTGTCACTTAGTACTACCGCTACACTCGCATCCAATTCCAATGACGGATATATGCTGCCGCAGGATCTCGCGGAACTGACTTCTACGGGCGGGACATATAGTGGAAGCCTGATAAAGGTAGAGTGTGTGATCAGGTCTACCGCCACCGGCGATGTGCTGTGGCCCAATGCCAACACCCCGGCGCAGCAGAAGCTGACCGCAGCCGACGGCAGCGTCACCGGACTGCTTTATTACCCCCTTTCGAACACAGCAGCTGATCTGACCCACTGGCGCAATGACACCAACTATATCTATGTGATCGATATCGACGAGGCTGAAGGACTCGACGCCATTGAATTCGATCCGGAAGTGAAGGTGTATCTCGAACAGGAGCAGCAGATCTGACGCAACAGGATTCATAGCAATAATACAGCCCGCAGACTCAATTGCCTGCGGGCTGTATTTGTGTTTTCGCCTACGGATGGATCACACGTGGCTGAAGCCACATTGATCCTTATCCGGGGTTACTCTTCGGAGTGCTTTTCGGCATAATCCTTGAGCAATCTTTCCTGAACATCAGACGGGACGAGCTCATAGGAAGCGAATTTCATGCTGAACGACGAGCGTCCGCCGGTGATCGAGCTCAAAGCCGTCGAGTAGCTCGACATCTCTTTGAGAGGCACCTTGGCCGAGATCTTCTCAAATCCGTTCTCGCTCGACATGCCCATTATCATGGCTCGCCGTCCCTGAAGGTCGCTCATCACGTCGCCCATCACGTCGGCCGGAACCATCACGTCGACATCGCACACCGGCTCAAGAATCTTCGGGCTCGCATTGCGGAACGCCTCGCTGAAAGCGTTTCGGCCGGCGAGCCTGAAAGAGATCTCATTGGAATCCACCGGATGCATCTTGCCGTCGTAAATGCATACTCTGACGTCGCGGGCATAAGATCCGGTAAGCGGTCCCTGCTCCATGCGATCCATCAGACCCTTCACAATGGCCGGGATAAAACGCGAGTCGATAGCGCCTCCAACGATACAGTCGCACACCACAAGCTTGCCGCCCCATTCGAGGGGTATTTCCTGGGTGTCGCGTACCTTCATCACATATTCCTGATTGCCGAACTTGTATGATGTCGGCGCCGGCATTCCCTCGGTGTAAGGCTCTATGACCAGATGCACTTCACCGAACTGCCCCGCGCCACCCGACTGCTTCTTGTGGCGGTAGTCGGCACGTGCGGCCTTGGTTATCGTTTCGCGATAAGGGATGCGCGGCTCCTCGAAAACGATCGGAAGCTTATCGTTGTTTTCCACACGCCATTTGAGTGTGCGCAGATGGAATTCGCCCTGTCCGGAGAGAATAGTCTGCTTGAGTTCCTTTGACATCTCCACTTCCCATGTGGGATCCTCCTCGTGCATACGCGTGAGTATGACGCTGAGCTTTTCGGCATCGGCCTCATTGACCGGCCTGATTGCTCGCTGATATTTCGGAGCCGGATATTTGATGAAGTCAAACACATAGTCGCACCCCTTGGCGTCGAGCGTATTGCCGGTGCGCGCGTCTTTCAGCTTGACTGTGGCCCCGATATCGCCGGCACACAGTTGGTCGACCTGTGTCTTGATCTGGCCGCACACGCAATATATCTGTGCTATACGCTCCTTGCTGCCACGATTTACGTTGTCGAGATCCACACCGGGTGTCAGCGTTCCCGACATCACCTTGAAGTAGCTTACTTCACCTATATGCGGCTCTACTGTGGTCTTGAACATATACAGGCTGAGCGGGCCGTCGCTGAGAGGCTTCACTTCTTCGCCGGCAGAGTCGACCGGTGCAGGCATATCCTCCACGAACGGCACCACATTGCCGAGGAATTCCATCATGCGGCGCACGCCCATATCCTTCAGCGCGCTCACGCAGAACACCGGGAAGATCGAACGATCGACCAGCCCTTTCCGGATGCCAAGACGCATTTCGTCTTCGGTAAGATGTTCCTCTTCGAAGAATTTCTCCATCAGCGTCTCATCGTTTTCGGCTGCAGCCTCGACAAGTTGACGGTGCAGTTCCTGAGCCCGCTCACGCTCCTCGGCCGGTATCTCCTCTATGACAGGCACGCCCCCGTCGGGTCCCCAGGAATATTTTTTCATAAGCAGGACGTCGATCATGGCGTTGAAGCCCGGGCCGACACTCAGGGGATATTGTATGGGCACCACTTTTTTGCCGAAGATGTCGCGCATCTGCTCGATGACCGTGTCATATTCGGCTTTTTCGCCGTCGAGCTGATTGAGCGCGAAGATCACCGGTTTGTTGAGCTTGGCACAAGTGCGGAAGATATTCTGAGTACCCACTTCCACTCCATACTGGGCATCGATGAGTATCAGACCGGTATCGGTGACATTGAGAGCCGTGATAGCATTGCCTACAAAGTCATCGGCACCCGGACAGTCTATTACATTCAGTTTCTTGCCAAGGAATTCGGCATAGAAGATGCTTGAAAACACGGAGTAGCCATACTCCTTTTCGACCGGGAAATAGTCGCATACGGTATTGCTGGCTTCGACCGTACCGCGGCGTTTTATCACTCCACACTCGTAGAGCATCGACTCTGCGAGTGTGGTTTTACCCGAGCCCTTGCTACCGAGAAGGGCGATGTTTTTGATTTCGTTGGTCTGATAAACCTTCATGTTATTAGAGGTGTTTGTTAGTTTTTCATTTCAGGGCATCTCTATGCACCAGATTTTCGGAGTGCAATATATGAATTATCCACGTAACGAGGTCACATCGCGCGTATGTTTTACAACATATTTTGAAAAAACAGTGCCTTGACACGCCCGGGATAACTGACAAAACAGAATTTGGCATTATCTTTGCACATAAATTGTGTAAACGACATCCTACACCGATATCCACTACGAGATCATAACGAATGAATAAAGAAATAGTGACCGTAGGCCAGATAGAGGTTGACATGACCTCTTCAATGGCCGAACCCGACTTCAACCATCTGCCACTGCTCACCACCCGCGACCTTGTATTGTTTCCGGGAGTGACAATCCCCATTAGCCTCGGCCGCGAATTTTCCCGCGAACTGGCCAAAATGGCAGCAGACCGCCACATCTATATAGGAGTTGTGGCGCAGACTGATCCTGAAGTGGAGTTTCCCACCGACCAGCTCTGCGACTATGGAGTAATAGCAGAGGTCGTGAAAGTGCTTGAAATCCCCGACGACAAGACCACTGCCATAGTGCGCGCCCACGGCAAGTTCAAGATACTCGACGTGAGAAGCATGGAAACCATACATGGTGCACTGGAGGCCACCGTAAAGCCCATCAAGGAGACCAAGGCGCGCATGACCGACAAGGAGATGGTGGCGCTCGTCAGCACCGTAAAAGATACGGCTGTCAAGATAGTCAAGAAGACCACTGAAGCTCCGCCGGAGATGGTTCTGAACATTGTCGACATATCCGATCCGACCCTGCTGATCAATCTCATTGCCACACATATGCCGCTCCCGATCAGCGCCAAGACCGAAATACTGGCCACTCCGCGCATCAAGGAGCGCGCCTATCGTCTGCTTACCAATATGGCACGCAGCGAACAGATGCTTGACATAGCACAAAGCATCCACGACCGCACCCGGCAGAAGATCTCGGAACAGCAGCGCAACGTGTTCCTGCAGCAGCAGCTTGAGTCGATACGCGAGGAGCTGTATGGCGATGAAGGACCTGACGCCGACGCCGCCAATCTCCGCAAAAAAGCGGCCGAACTTGACATGCCCGAGCCGGTAGTGAAGATTTTCGAACGCGAGCTGTCGAAACTTTCGCGCTACGCGCCACAGAGTCCCGACTACTCCGTGCAGCTGTCATATCTCGAACTTCTCACCGACCTGCCATGGGGCAAGAACGACGCACCGGTCAGCGACATAGCTCATGCACACGAGGTGCTCGACGCCGACCATTTCGGTCTTGAAAAAGTGAAAGAGCGCATACTCGAGCAGATAGCCATGCTGATCAGCGCCCCGTCGAGTCATGCACCGATCATCTGTCTGGTGGGTCCTCCCGGAGTCGGAAAAACCTCTCTCGGACAATCCATAGCCACTGCTCTCGGGCGCAAATACCGGCGTGTGGCTCTCGGCGGTCTGCATGACGAAGCCGAGATACGCGGACACCGGCGCACTTACATTGGAGCCATGCCCGGACGCATCATCGACGCGTTGAGACGCTGCGGCACCAGCAATCCGGTGATATTGCTCGACGAGATCGACAAAATCGGTTCAGATTTCCGTGGCGATCCTTCGTCGGCGTTGCTCGAAGTGCTCGATCCCGAACAGAACTGCCGCTTCCATGACAATTATGTGGATGTTGACTTCGATCTTTCGCAGACGCTTTTCATAGCCACAGCCAATACCCTGTCGAGCATTCCGGCTCCTCTTGTCGACCGCATGGAGATCATCGACATTTCAGGATATCTTCCTGAAGAGAAAACCGAAATCGCACGCCGCCACCTGCTTCCCCGACTGATAGCCGAAGCCGGTGTGGACACCGGCGATGTGAATCTCACCGACGATGCCCTTGCAGCACTCATCGATACATATACGGGTGAGAGCGGAGTGCGCCAGCTTGAGAAACGTCTGGCTGCGATCGTCCGCAAGATTGTTCTCCGCAAAGTGAGCGGACAGTCATGGCCGCAACCTGTCGACAGCGCGGATCTCAACGGCCTGCTCGGAGCGGCACCATATATCAGAGAGCGCTATGAAGGCAACGACTATGCAGGCGTGATCACCGGCCTGGCATGGACCGCCGCAGGAGGCTGCGTGCTTTATGTGGAAACATCGCTATCTCCATCAAAAGGCGAGAAACTGACCCTCACGGGCAAACTCGGCGATGTGATGAAGGAATCCGCCTCCATAGCCCTGCAGCATGTCAGAAGCCACGCCGACAGCCTGGGGATAGCCTCCGACGCGCTGACCGACCGCGCAGTGCATATCCACGTGCCGGAGGGAGCCATACCCAAGGACGGCCCTTCGGCCGGCATCACCATGGCCACGTCGATTGTGTCGGCTCTCACCGGCCGCCGCCCCAAGCCTCGCGTAGCCATGACAGGAGAGCTTACCCTGCGCGGCAAAGTGCTGCCGATAGGGGGAGTCAAAGAGAAGATCCTGGCGGCAAAGCGTGCAGGCATCACTGATGCCATACTGCCCGAGGCCAACCGCAAGGATGTCGACGAGATCCCGGACATATATCTCCATGGGCTCGAAGTGCATTATGTTTCCGACGCCGCACAGGTGTTTGACCTCGCACTGCTCCCGACCGAAACTGCAGACTAACCACACAATCAGGTGACAGGATTTGCTCTTGAAGCTATAAATCCTTAACTTTGCAGAAACAAACTCTTCATCCACCTTTAACAATAATAGACAAACAATCCAGATGGCAAAAATCGGTTCTGTAATGACCCCTGTGGGTCGCAAGGCTCTGCTTCTCGGCAGCGGCGAGTTAGGCAAGGAAGTGGCTCTCGAGCTGCAACGCTATGGTGTGGAAGTAGTGGCATGCGACAAGTATGCCAACGCCCCAGCCATGCAGGTGGCTCACCGCAGCCACGTGTTCAACATGCTCGACGAAGCCGAGTTGCGCCGCATCATAGAGCTTGAGAAACCCGACCATATCATACCTGAAGTCGAGGCCATAGCCACTTCGGTGCTAAAAGAACTCGAAGCCGATGGATTCAACGTCACTCCTACGGCTACAGCTGCATGGCTGACCATGAACCGCGAGGGCATCAGACGTCTGGCCGACGAAGAACTTGGCATAAGAACTTCCGACTACCGCTTCGCATCGGACTACGATGAATTCAAGACAGCCGTGGAAGCTGTCGGAATACCTTGTGTGGTAAAGCCGATCATGAGTTCATCGGGTCATGGACAGTGCACTGTCAAGAACCCCGAAGAGATCGACCACGCGTGGCAGACAGCCCAGGAGGGTGGACGTGCAGGCGCCGGACGTGTTATCGTGGAAGGATTTGTTGATTTCGACTATGAGATAACTCTCCTTACTGTCAGAAGCTGTTCGGGCACCACATTCTGCGAGCCGGTAGGACACATACAGATCGACGGTGACTACCGCTATTCGTGGCAGCCGCAGCCTATGTCGGCTACAGCTATCGAAAAAGCACGCGACATAGCCCGCAAAGTGACGGATGCTCTCGGCGGATACGGCATCTTCGGAGTGGAGCTTTTCATAAAAGGCGACGACGTGATTTTCAGCGAAGTATCACCCCGTCCGCATGACACAGGGATGGTGACCATGATATCGCAGGATTTGAGCGAATTCGCTCTTCACGCCCGTGCGCTTCTCGGACTTCCGGTGCCTGAAATACGCTTCTTTGGTCCGTCGGCATCGAGAGCCGTCGTGGTCGAGGGCGATACCGACAAGATCGAGATGGACTCGCTGGAACATGTGCTCGAAGAGCCGGGTACGCAGATGCGCATATTCGGCAAGCCTGAAATCAAGGGACATCGCCGAATGGGAGTAATCCTTGCCACAGCTGACACCCTTGAGGAGGCTCGCGCCAAAGCGGATCGCGCCTACGACAAGCTCAAAGTCAACGTGCTCCCCCGCTAACAGACTCCAGATCACTGCGTAAAAAAAATATATCAACAAGCACTGTGCCGCCACGAACCGGCATGGTGCTTCACTTTTGAATCACTCCCGGCAAAACTCACCAAGGCGATATGACGTTGTAAGAGTATGTCGTGGACTTAACACATATGCCCCTTGACTATGCAATCTGAACATATCACCGGCCTGACGGCACACCAAGTCGAAGAAAACCGTTTGAAATATGGTGAAAACATAATCACGCCACCGCCACGCAGGCCGGCGTGGAAGCTTTTTCTCGAAAAATTCCGTGATCCGCTGATCATCATACTCCTGATTGCCGGCGTGTTGTCGGTAGGTATATCATGTTACGAATACTGGGGTCTTCACGAAGGAGCCACGGTATTTTTCGAGCCGGTGGGAATATTCGCCGCAATACTGCTTGCCACCGGTCTGGCTTTCTATTTCGAACAGAAGGCCGACAAGGAATTCGCCATACTCAACAAAGTCAACGACGATGAGCTGGTGCAAGTGATCCGCGAGGGTAATCCCACAATGGTAACGAAACGTGAAGTAGTCTACGGAGATATAGTCGTGATCACTACAGGGATGGAGATTCCGGCCGACGGACAGCTACTCGAAGCGGTGAGCCTCAACATCGACGAATCCACGCTGACAGGCGAGCCTATGGCTCACAAGACCACCGTCGAGGCCGACTTCGATCCCGACGCGACGTTCCCTTCGGACCACGCGATGCGCGGCACCAAAGTGATGGAAGGACACGGAGTGATGAGAGTCACGGCCGTAGGCGACCACACGGAAAACGGCAAAGTATTCGAGGCTGCGAGAATCGACGATCATATCAAAACGCCACTCGACGAGCAGTTTGACAAGCTTGGCCGGCTGATCACCCGTTGTGCATACGCCGTAGCTGTCGCCATAGTGATAGGCCGCGTGATAATGTACGTCACCAGCACACCGTTTGAATGGATGTCGTTTATGGCATATCTGCTGCAGACATTCATGATCGCAGTGACACTTGTCGTGGTGTCGGTGCCTGAAGGTCTGCCTATGGCAGTCACTCTCGCTTTGGCCTATTCTATGCGACGGATGCTGAAGACCAACAACCTCGTGCGCAAGCTACACGCATGCGAAACGATGGGCGCCACCACTGTCATCTGCACCGATAAGACCGGTACGCTCACCCAGAACCAGATGCGAGTGTCAGCGATGAAAATATCCGATACGATACCGCATGATCTGCTTGTTGAAGGCATTGCGGCCAACTCGACCGCCGAGCTTGATCTGAGCGGCGAGAAACCGTCGGTGATAGGCAATCCTACCGAGGGCGCCCTGCTACTTTGGCTTCGTGATCAGGGAGCCGACTACCGGAAGATCCGCGACAGTCTGACAACGATCGACGAGCTGCCGTTTACCACCGAACGCAAATATATGGCCACTGCCGTCAGCAATGCCTCCGGGCGTCGGATGCTGTATGTCAAAGGGGCACCGGAGATCGTGTTCGGCATGTCGGATGACGCTTGTGGCACATCGCGCGCAGAGATCGACAGAGAGCTGCTTGAATTCCAAAACCAGGGCATGCGCACACTCGGATTTGCCTGCAAACCGCTTGATGACGGCGAAGACCCCGTGAAAGACGGTAAAATCGTCGCAAATGGACTTACATTCATGGGGATCGCATCCATATCCGATCCAATCAGACCTGATGTGGCTGATGCTGTCAAGGATGTGAACGATGCGGGTATCAATGTGAAAATCGTCACCGGCGACACGCCGGCTACAGCTCGGGAAATCGGCCGCCAGATAGGCATCTGGACAGACACAGACAGCGCCGAGGCAATCATCACCGGTCAGGAGTTCGAAGCTCTTGACGACGAGCAGCTGCTGCAACGTGTGGAGGGACTCAAAATCATAGCACGCGCACGTCCGATGGACAAGAAACGCCTTGTCGAAGCCCTGCAGAGCAAGGGAGAGGTAGTGGCTGTGACCGGCGACGGGACCAACGACGCACCGGCTCTGAAAGCCGCACAGGTAGGCCTGTCGATGGGCGACGGGACATCGGTGGCTAAAGAGGCTTCCGACATAACGATCATCGACAATTCGTTCTCATCAATCGGGAAGGCCGTCATGTGGGGACGCTCGCTCTACCGCAACATACAGCGCTTCATCCTTTTTCAGATGACAGTCAATATAGTGGCATGCCTCATAGTGCTATGCGGAGCGTTCATGGGAATGCAGTCGCCACTCACCGTCACCCAGATGCTGTGGGTAAACCTGATCATGGATACGTTTGCCGCCATGGCATTGGCGTCGCTGCCTCCCACGCCATCGGTAATGCACGACGCCCCGCGCGACCGACGCGAATTCATAATCACACGTCCCATGCGCCGGTTTATAATCGGTACGGGGGGACTGTTTTTCGCCGTACTTCTCGCTTTCCTATATTATCTCAAGCACACGGATCTGACATCGCTGACACAGATCGGGCATCTTCCGATACATAATGACACCGGCCTGTCGGCATACGAACTGTCAGTGTTTTTCACCACATTTGTATTCCTTCAATTCTGGAACATGTTCAATGCACGCGCATTCGAAACCGGACGCTCGGCCTTTCACTTCAAGGATTGCGAAGGTTTTGTGGCGATAGCGGTCATGATACTGATAGGACAGGTGATGATTGTCAATGTCGGCGACGAACTGTTCAATGTGGTTCCGCTCCACATTTCCGACTGGGTGATAATCATACTGTCGACATCGTCAGTGTTATGGATCGGCGAACTGCTGCGATGGTGGGAGCGCCGTCTATCGTGAGGACAAGGCCACTATATAGTCGATAGCGAAATCGAGCATAGTGTCACGGCCGTCGAAAGCATCCTGCGGATCCATATCGACCTCACATCCCGGCGTAGGCTCTACCCCGGCCTCTGTGGAACGCCCCGTGGCATCGACAAGAGGCGACGCCGACAGGCGTATCCCCCAGCCATTGGGAAGCTCATAGCTGACAGGCATACCGCATCCACCACCTGTGACAGCCCCGGCCACCGTCACGTTTGGCAGCTGCTTCATGACTGCGGTGAAATAATTGGCGGCCGAGAAGGTACCACGGTTGGTGAGTATTACCACCGGCTTAGTCCACACGATATGGCCGTCGCCCACAGGCTTGATTGTCACGGCATAGGGAGTGGAGAAATCGTTGTGTCCCGGACCGGTCTTATGATAGATATATCCGCCGGTAAACGGCTGGTTGACGAAATGCGAAGCAAGATCGTTGGCATTCGACACCATACCGCCACCGTTGTCACGTATGTCGATGATAAGTCCGCTTGTCATTGAGAACGACGCGAGGATATAATCGATATTGCCCGCTCCGAGTCCGGAGTCAAAAGTCGGCCACCTCAGATAGCCGACATTTGACAGCAACACGCCATAATCGGCAACACCGAGCGAAGTATAGCCGAAAGCGAAATAATTCTGCTGTATGATCCGCGCATCGAAATTATGAGGGTAATCGCTCCACCATTTGCGATAATACGACGTAGCAAACGGAGCCGACAGATTGACATGACCGTCGCGCAGCTCGTCGAGCATGGCCGACATTACCGCAAACAATGACTTCGATGACATATTGGTGCGCACCTGCGCTCTATATACATCGCCGACCTCGTCCCAGTCAATGTTTTTATCGGCAAAGAAGCAGTAATGCTCGTCGACAATAGTCCATAATGCCTCGAAATTGCCTTGAGGTGTATTATCGTAGTCGGGCAACTCGTGACAGCCTGAAAAAAACGCCAGCACACATAATGCAGCTACGGCCGCCAATGATTGTATTTTATTCATATAGAGCATGGATCATACGTGCCTTGGGTGGAATCTTTTTGCTGGGGCTTACCGACAGCCATTCGCCTGAAACTCCTATGACCGCGCAATGGCGCAGCATGCGTGAAGTGATATCGCTGGCTTTTGTGGAGAGCAACTGTCCGGAATAACCGATACGCAGCGATGTGTTGCCGAAGTGAAGATCGGCAGTCAGACGGTGATCAAGCGCAAAATAGTTGCCCCACCATGCCATACGCGCCAGACCGGAATGATTGCCGAGATATATTTCATAATAAAGTTCGCCATAGTCAGGTGAAAAGAACACGCCCGTAAGCGGCACCGAAGGCCTGTAGCAGACAGTCACCGGCAGACGTCCGAGGCGAGTGTTCCATGCGGCATAAGCTGTCAGATCGACTGTGAGAGCCACCTTGGCCGACGCCGGATTATTGCCGTTGCGCTGCGAATACAGGCATCCGGCCTTAAATCCCGGCCCAATGCCGAAACCTATGGTAAGCCCTGAAAGCGGCCGCACGCGCCGCATCATGGCCCACCGGGCCTCAACTCCCCAATACCACATGGTGGCATTACCTACGCGATTGAGGCTCCGCTTCGCATCGATCCGGGCATCAAGAGCCATCACCCACCGCTCGGGTGAGAATTTCATGGCCTGCATGCGTCCGTATCCAAATCCGACACTCCATCCGGAATACCGTATAGGTGACAGATATGTGTCGGCGATATGCGCCGACCCGGCTTCCACAGTATAGGCTGCTGTCACCGGCCGCAGTATTTCTGTTTCAGGCTCTGAAGCTGACGACATGACGGTGACCGACAGCGCTGCGGCAAAAGCCACTATTCTATGACGAAGACAGTCCATCAGAATATGCGCTGCTGCCCCGTCAGCTCATCGCGCACTTCGTCGTCGGACTGTGCGTTCGGTTCATTTTCATTTCCCAAGCCGTCATCGTCATCCGACTGCATTTCGGCCATATTCTCCGGTTCGGTCTTTTCGCGCGGCTTTATTTCGGTAATAGATGCCACCTCATAGGTGGTCAGGCGCTTGCCCTTGGCACGAAGCGACTTCACGGCCACAAACTCCTCTGCATCGAGAGTCATAGGCATACGGATCTCATCGACTCCGGCAAACGTCACGGTGAACCGTGCTCCATCCTTGTCGCTCAACGCTATCAGAGTCGACCGCTCGTTGTCGCCGAGATAGCGCTGACGACGTGTCGAAGGCTCGAACTTGAAACGCTTCACATAAGGATAGTTGCCCTGCGAGGCATCGCGCAGTATCGCCGTCCATACAACTTCAGGACGGAACCGCTCGATAAACATGATATCGTCATCATAGTGATTGGACGCATCAAACGATGTGGTGTAGTACTCGCCATTGTTGAGAACCACCAGCACAAGATCATTGGGTCCGAATTCTCCGAGATACTCTCCACGACCGTCATAGTTGATGCGGAGCACGTCGTGGTCAAACCACACCTGACGGCCTCCGAGCGTCGACTGACCTTTACGGTTGAGAGTGAAGTGATGCACTTCGTTCTTGGTGACAATGTTGCCCATGGCTCCGCGTCCCTTTATGGCAAGATCGGCGAAATCCACGTCGAACTGCAATGTCTTCAACCGCGCCTTCGGCTTAAGAACCACTTTGACCGATTCGGCCTCACCGTTGGAATTGGCCGTGAACCATACCACCTTTGAGCCGGATTTCCCTTGCGTGAGATCATACACCCTGTCGCGTGTCATGCCGGTGACCGAGAAGCGTTTCATGTAGTATGTGCCACCCTTGCCGTCCTGATATATGACGTTGTAGACCGTGCGCACATCGTTGCGCTTGAACAGGCCCACATGTATGATACCCTTGCCTACCGACACTTTTTCCTGAACGCGTATCACCTTATATTTGCCGTCGCGATAGAACAGTATGACGTCGTCAATGCTAGAACAGTTGAACAGGAATGCCTTCTCGCGCTTTTCAGGATCTATTTTCAGCGCCGTGCCTATAAATCCCTCGTCGCGGTCGATATAGAGTTTTTCGGTCGCTTCGGCCACGTTGGCGGCCTCGATGCTGTCAAAATTTCTTATGACTGTCTGCCTCGGATATGCGGCTCCGTATTTCTCCTTAAGATGCTCAAACCAACGTATGGTATATTCGGTCAGAGAATCAAGATCGCCCTGCAGCTCTTCGATCCTCTGGTTGAATGCTGCAATAGCCTCATCGGCCGACTCAGAACTAAAACGCAGTATGCGGCTCATCTTTATTTCAAGCAGCCGGAGCAGATCGTCGTCGGTAACCTGACGGAGAAGTTTCTCCTTCCATGGCTCCAGACGCCTTTCTATATGCCTGATAGCCTCGTTCTTCGACCGGCTTTCCTCAAATTCGCGATCCTTATAGATGCGCTCTTCTATGAATATCTTCTCAAGGGTTGCAAAGAGCAACTGCTCCATGACCTCTCCAAGCTTGATAAGCAGTTCGGCCTTGAATATCTCGCGGGTATGGTCGACATTATGGCGCAACACATCGCTTACTCCAAGGAAACGTGGCTTGTTGTCGTGGATCACACAGCAGTTGGGCGACAGCTGCAACTCACAGGAAGTAAACGCATACAGGGCATCGATAGCTTTGTCGCTCGAGGTTCCGGGCTGCAGGCTGATAATGATCCTTGCCGTGCGTGAAGTATTGTCGTCGACGCGTCTAATCTTGATCTTGCCCTTGTCGTTGGCCTTTATTATGGTTTCGATGAGGGTCTCAGTGGTCAGTCCGAATGGTATTTCGGTTATTGCGAGGGTCTTGCTGTCGATTTTTTCAATCTTGGCTCTGACCTTGATTCTACCGCCGCGAGCGCCGTCATTGTAGCGCGACACGTCGATAAATCCTCCGGTCGGGAAGTCGGGATAGAGAGTGAACGGCTCGTTTTTCAGATACGCGACGGCAGCATCAAGAATTTCGTTGAAATTATGGGGCATGATCAGCGACGACAGTCCCACGGCGATACCGCCCACGCCCTGCGACAACAGAAGCGGAAACTTGGCCGGTAGTGTGACCGGCTCCTTGTCGCGCCCGTCGTAGCTGGGCACCCATTCTGTCACCTTGGGATTATACAGCACTTCCACCGCAAACGGCGACAGACGTGCCTCTATATAACGGCCGGCAGCCGCCGACGCTCCTGTCAGCGTATTGCCCCAGTTGCCCTGCGTATCCACAAGCAACTGCTTCTGACCGAGCTGCACCAGGGCGCCGTAGATCGAACGGTCGCCATGGGGATGGAATGCCATGGTGGCACCTACGATATTTGCAACCTTGATGAAGTGCTCGTCGTCGAGCTTTTTCATGGTATGCAGAATACGCCTCTGCACCGGTTTCAGACCGTCGTCGATATGAGGTATCGCACGGTCGAGAATGGCATACGAAGCATAGTCAAGATACCAGCTCTGGAACATGCCGCGCAATTGATGGCGCACCACGTCATCGCTCAGATCGACCAACATGGATTCGAAACCGCCTTCGGTGGCTTCGCCGTTATCCTCTTCGTCGTCGGCACTGACTCCGTATATTTCTTCTTCGTCGTCGTTGTATTCGTCGCTCATGTGATATGACTGGTGATAAATGGTTTTCTATATTGTAGTGTAAGATGCAGCCGGCAGTTGATGTGTGGGTCTACGATGCTCCTTTGATGGATTCGTAGATAGCCTTCATCATAAGTCCTCGCGGGTTGAGCCGCGTGAAAGCCCGGTTGTGGCGCGAGGGATTTACTCTGTTGGAGAGAAACACGAAAATGAGTTCGTTTTCCGGGTCGATCCAGAAACAGGTGCCCGTAAATCCGGTATGACCGAATATGGAATAGCCGTCGGTATCATCCTTGCTCAGCGGATTGCCCATAAGGTCGAATCCGAGGGCGCGCTTGCCCCCCTGACTGCGGCTGTCGGTGAATTTTCTTACAGTTGCGGCACTCAGCAGGCGCTCGCCGCCATAGACACCGCCGTTGAGCAGCATCTGCGAATATTTGGCGACATCCGACGCGGTGGAAAACAGTCCGGCATTGCCCTGCACTCCACCTGAAAAGGCTGCGATCTCGTCATGGACATATCCGCGGACGGTCTGACGGCGCAAAAAGGCATCGTTTTCGGTCGGCGCTATCTTTGACAGGGAATAATATTCGCGCGGCCGGAAGCCGGTGTGCCATGCGCCGAGCGGCCCGAAAATCTCCGACCTGACCCAACGGGCGTGATCGGTACCGGTCACGTTCTCCTCCATCTCCATGAGAAGACAGAAGTTGAGGCAACTGTAACGAAATGACTTGGATGCACGGAGAGGCGCCTGATATATCCGGCTCATTATCGTGTCACGGAGAGTTGTCCCGCCATATATGCCGGAGGCTATCTCTATGGGATTGTCTTTGGTGGCCGACAGGCTTGTAATATCTCGGCGCATGCGTGCGCTGCTGTTGCCGTAGACGCGCGATGCAATACGTATGCCATAGCCTGCCGTCTGACGGCCCTTGGTGAGCGGACCGGTGTAACTGGCCGGATCCATCATCACTTTGCTTACGTTGATGATCGCCGGCATTCCCGATTCGTGATAGAGAAGCTGCGACGGCGTAAGGTCGGACTTTTCGGTGTCAGTCAGTTCGGGGATATATTGCGAGATCGGATCGTCAAGCCGAAACAGTCCTTCGTCATAAGCTTTCATCAGTCCGGCCACGGTTGCAGTGGCTTTGGTCATCGACGCCACGTCATAGAGTGTTTCGCCCGTCACATCGGCACCTCCGCGCTCCAGTTTGCCATAAGCCGCGTCGACAACCACTCTGCCTCTGCGCGCCACGACAACCTGACAGCCCGGATAGGCTCCGGAAGCCACTCCGGCGCGTGCTATCGAATCAATGCGGCGCGTCAGGTCGGGATCAAGCCCCACGGCTTGAGGCGAGGCATAGCCAAGACGGGTGCATACGATATCACTGCCGGCTCCAAGCGGAGCAAGCCCCGGAACGGCCACCGGCATACGCCCGGTGACATCTATGCCTCCGAACACGGCCTGAGCCGCAGCCTTGCGCATAGCCTTTATGTCGTCGCCGCCGACAAGCACTGCGCCATAACTGCCGAGCGCCGCCGACAGGCCGGAGATCTTGATGGGGTTGGCAAGCACCACAGCCACCTTAGACCGTGTGTCGATCTGCTTCAGGGCAGCGGCAGCCCATGACGATGAGGTGGTCACCAGCACTATGGCCAGATCCGATTTGTTGATCTCGGCTATCTTTGCCGCCGGAATCGGCCCGGTGGTAAATCCATAGGCTGTGATACGGGCGTATTTGCGGCAATATTCGCTAAAAGTATTCTCGGCCGCCGCACCAAGCGTCACCACGGCTATCTTCCGGTCAGAAAGAGCGCCTACAGGAATCAGGCCGCCATCGTTGCGCACACAGACCATCGATGCTTCGGCAAGCCGTTCTATCATATCTTTGGCGGCATCGGAATTGAGCCGCGATGCTATCCCAGCCACTTTCGGGCGCGCGGAATTCACGAGGCCTGACCGATGTTTCCACACAAGTATTTTGCGACAGCTATTATTGACCTGTTTTTCAGAGATCTCGCCAGATTTCACCGCCGCTACTACGGCCTGAATGTCGCTGACGAGCGAGCGGGGCTGCAGCAGCACGTCGGCGCCGGCTTTCAGAGCGGCCACACAATTGTTGGCTTCGTCGGAGGTTTTCGCTCCTTTCATCGCCAAAGCGTCGGTGAACACTATACCGTTGAATTTCATGCGTTTTTTGAGCAGACCTGTGGTGATGGCGGCCGACAATGATGCCGGCGTCCCGGTCGGATCCAGAGCCGGTACGGTCAGATGCCCGGTCATGATGCCCGGCATACCGGCAGCGATATAGTCGCGAAACGGCACGAGTTCGGTCTGTTCGAGCTGCTGTGCCGTGCGGTTGAGCACCGGAAGCGCATGGTGCGAGTCGGTATCCGTGTCGCCGTGTCCGGGAAAATGTTTGCCGACAGGCATGACGCCGCCATCGGCCAGTCCACGCGAAAAAGCCACTCCAAGACGGCTTACCCTCTCGGGATCCTCGCCAAACGAACGATAGCCGATGACCGGATTGCGCGGGTTGGAATTGACATCGAGCACAGGGGCGAAGTCGACTCCTATGCCAAGTTCGCGGCACTGTCTCGCCACTTCGCGTCCGTAGTCATACAGCAGATTGTCGTCGGCAATAGCTCCCAGACAGATGTTATAGGGGAAGCGCGGCGCGTCGGTCACACGCATGGCCGGACCCCATTCGCCATCGAGTGTGACCATCAACGGAACCGCAGCCACAGATCCGGCGAAATCAATCAGTCCGGCATAGTCGGACGCTTTGCCTTTGCCGAGCAATATGCCACCGACCTTCTGTCGGGCCACAACATTGCGCAGCTGCGACTGTCCGGCTGCATTGTAGGCAATATCAAACCTCGGCACCATCAGTTGCGCCACACGGTCGCGCAGACTCATGGAGGCCATCACTGAATCAGCCCAGCGAGCGCTTTCGCCAGCCTCTTCAAAGTCTGACGACGAAGGGGTGACGCCGGTGGCGCGGTTGATGCCCGGTATGGCAACAATACAGGCACACGCCAAGGCCATATATCTTATAAAACCCGGTATCTTCATATTTAGATTTCCTAAGATTACTGTTTGTCGCCGATCGGCATCCTCACGGCAGTGTCAGGAGTTATTCTCTTTCCGAGGCTCGACTTTCCGGCGAGAAGTCCGATAACATCGTCGTAAAGCAACGCCTCGCTACGTTTCTCTATAGCGGCATTCTTCAGACTGCTAAGGAAATCGCCGCCAAGAGCGAGGTAGTCGATGGTGGCGACTTTATATCTCCGCAATGGGTCGATCTTCCTGCCATTGACCAGGACTTCGCGGCATGTCAGCGTCAAGGGATCGATCTCCGCCATGGCTCCGCTGATGCCGTCGCCCTTGCGCCCGGCCATTACTTCAAAAGCTTGAAGCAGGTCGGCTCCGGTCACGTCTATCACCACCACATGGTTGTCGAACGGAAGCATCTGCATGACCGCACCCTTTGTTATCGTGCCGCTGTCGAGATCGCACCGTATGCCGCCCCGGTTCATTATTGCCATATCCACAGGCGCTCCATTGAGGCGTGTACCGATCTCCATGACAAGGTCGCTGATCAGATTGACCAACCCCCAGTCGGCCTTGCGCAACGGAGCCGACGCCTCAGCCACCGGAATAGACAGAATCGAGTCAACCGTCGACCGATAAGGCTCAAGGATTTCGGCCACGGCAGGATTCACCCGATCGTCAAGACGCGAATCGACCGGTATAACCGAAGTTGTCACCTTAAGATCGGCCAGATCTATGTCGGCCTTGCCCACATAGGCGCCAGTCGATCCGGCCTGGGCTATGATCACGCTGTCGCCATTGGCATTGAGCGCGAACCATGCCGGCGATTCAGGATCGGAAGGATTGACGAGCGTGTGGGAATGTCCGCCGATGATGAGATCTATATCCTCGCTGTTTCGGGCAAGATCCATGTCGGTATAACCGGGGGCTACAGCATGTCCGATATGCGTCAGTGCCACCACC
>NZ_PUED01000309.1 GCF_003024925.1 Paramuribaculum intestinale | reverse complement strand
AGCTTGTCCTCTGGGATTAACAACACCAAACGGTACAAATAAATCAGGCGACCTTGAAAGGCCGCCCAATACTCTATGTCTTTTGATTGGTTGAAAATCATTAAGTTCTTATCCCGAACTCGCGTTAGGAAAGTTCTTGTGGATATGAATCCCTTTGCCAAACATCAAAAGTCCGGCCATGGTTATTCCCTCAATACCTTTCTGACGGTTTATGTCATAGCCACCCATTTGAATCAGGAAGTCTCGGTCGTTGAGTTCTTCGTAAGTATGTCCCGGATTCAGGATATTGAATGACCGGCGATACTTTTCAAGAGTCTCTGCATCAATATCCTCCATGCCGTAATGCTCTATTATCTGAGAGTCAGTATTGTCTGAACTGTCACGAAGCAAGAGAGCAAGTTCCTCTTTGGTCACTTGTCGGTCTCCCTCGTGGCCTCTCTTATAGGTGCCTTGTTCCAACTTCTGATTGATGTATATTGGCTTTTGACGATAGTCGGCCTCAGGAACATTTATGTAGATTACATCCATTCCATCAACATTCACAATCCGGACATCGCTGTCGACAAGCACGCTACGGTTTACCTTCTGCGGATTATACAACTGGTTGAAGAAATCGGTAACGACCTTATTTGAATCCATCACTCCGGTAATCTCAAATCTTTCGGCAAGAGGCTTCTCCTTGTTTTCGTAAACGCCTAACAAGATTACACCGCCACGGGTATTGGCGAAAGCTGAATAAGTCTCCCATACAGAATCCGGCACAGACTTCTTACACTTCTTCATTTCAACCGAGGAATGCTCTCCATGATTGACAAGCTCCTTGATATATTCAGCGGTAATTTTCATAATTGATATTATATTTCAATGGAGTTACCCTTTGATTTTCACATACATCACCTCGGGTGTTGAGATTCTGGTGGAATTGATAAGTTCTTTGATGTCTATTTCAAGAAGATCAGCGATATCCCTAAGTGTCTCCAGTGAGGGCTGGGTATTGTTGGTACACCATTTTGAAACGGTAGCCGGGTCTTTTTTCAACTGGTCGGCAAGCCATTTATTAGTCTTCTTATGCTCTGCAAGAACTATTTTAAGTCTGTTCAAATCTTCTTCCATAGTCATTCTTGTTGAATATAACGCAAATTTACTAATTATTTCGCAAAGTATACAATCTTTGGACACAATTCATCCAAAGAACTCTCATTTTCTCCGGTTGATTCGATTTGCTCTTCCGGCAGGGAGGCGTTTTTCTGTGCGAAATTACTGCGCCCGGGAGCAACGTCAAGTGACGCTGCGCTTTCCGTCTGCGTCCGCGACCGTGAACCTCCACAACCTTCAGCTCGAAACCGAGCATTCGGTTTCAAATTTTTTCGTGCCTCCAAAATTTGGGTATCCCGGTCTTGCCGCTGACTCCACACTTGTCTTATGTTCCCTCTTGGACGCAGTTGTAGGCTTGCACAAAAAACGGCCAGCCCTGCCGAAGAAGCTCAAAGAGCTTCACAAAAAGGGAAAAGAACTTGAACTTAACTCAATAAGGGACTATGCGAGTAAAACGACTGACCATTGAAGATGGCAAGCGAATAGGTATCAGCCGCTTCCCGAACTTCCACAAGACAGTCACTATGTTTGCATCAGATTAGCTGACGGGGCGCTCAACGGGGGCTGTCTGCCCCCTTGCCGCTAAGGCTTTCCCCCGAGAGGAGTGAGGAGAAAAGATAGACGTAAGGGCAATTGCATGTAAATTTGTAAAAGCAAAATACATTAACAGCAAAACCGATACGTCTATGGTACAAAGTAACAAAAAAGATTTCAGCGGACAAAATATCTCTATTGGAATTAACGTACATCTGAGAACATGGAGTGTCACGGTGCTCACCCCCTCTGG
>NZ_PUED01000308.1 GCF_003024925.1 Paramuribaculum intestinale | reverse complement strand
GGATATCTCATTGACAGGGCCTCCACTCAAGGAAGAGGTCCACGTTAGATTATTCATCTGCGTCTCAAGTCCGGTCGTAGGACGATGTACAGCTTGCGCCAACCAATCCTTAACTGTATAGCGCTGATAATATCCCTTTGCAGCCCAGCGGCTGAGTTCTTCATCAATCGCCATCTGAAGATCCGCAGAAATCACCGTAGCTCTTGAAGATGACATAGGTTCAACCGCAAGAGTATAACGCATCCAATCATAGGCATTCTATCGGATTGCCGCAGTATCGTCGCGCAACATCTCTGAAGCTGAACAGGCATTGCGTAACCACAATCCCACCCCTGACTTTTCCGCATTCGCCTCCATAAAGCTTCCGGTTTCGATATGAGCGAGCACCGGCTGCAATGCTTTTGTTGCAGACACAATTATATAACCTCCATTATCAGCATAATCGACAGCATATAACGCTGTCGATCCATCCGAGCCTTTTATAGGCGTCACACTTTCAACAGTTTTTTCTGTGAGCGAACGGGAGGCACCATGAATTCGTGCGAAAGCCGACGCCACTGACTGCGCCCTGACAGCATCTATGACTGACACAGTATCAATCACATTGACATACGTGGGTTCACAATTCTCCCTGTCATCAGACACCAGACCTGGTTCCGATTGATTGCATCCCGCCGCAAAGATCGGCAGAAGCAGAAACAAGCCAATTCTTTTAATCATAAGAACACTCTTTAAGGTTAATAAAGTCGGTCTAAATCCTAAAGTCAATGCATTAAAACTTGGAACTGCCACAAATATAGTGTTTTTCTTTTCAAACCAAAAAACTCCGCAGAGTTGATTAATTATTTTTAACCAAAACAATCCACAGTCGTACTTTTCTGTCACTCAACGGCTTCACTAACGTATACTTCCTGACACACAGATCCCGCACGTTATCGCGCAGCCGCGCCACATGATAAGACAGCAAAAAAACGAACCGACAGCACCGCCGTCATGCGCGCTTCACAACGCGCCACGACAAATACTGTCGGTCAGTTTCCTGATTAACCCGGCAGGTATCAGAGGGTGTTGGTGCCCTCCACGAGCTTGCCCTGCGCCCATACGGCACGCAGATTGAGATCGCCGTCGAGTATTATGATGTCGGCGTCCTTCCCCTTGGCAAGCGAACCCTTGCGGTCGTAGACACCCATGATCTTGGCCGGAGTCTCCGATGCCATGCGCACAGCGTCGTCAAGAGGTATGTCGGCCTTCTGAACGAGTGTGCGTATCAGACGGTCCATTGTGGCGATGCTGCCTGCAAGAGCCGAGCGGTCGGAGAGTTTGCACACTCCGTCCTCGATGATCACGCGCGGATCGAACGCCTCGGCGTCCTCGGCGCATGCGCAGGCCAGAGCGTCGGTGATCACGCACGCGCGCTCCACACCCTTCACCTTATAGACCAGACGCAGTATAGTGGCCGGCACATGGATACCGTCGGCCACCACCTCCACCGTCATGTCATCTATGAGATAGATGCTCTCCACAGTGCCTTCGTATTTATACTCGCGGCGCTTGTGGAAGCCCGGCATGGCATTGTAGAAATGAGTGGCATGGCTGTAGCCCGACTCCCAGGCCGAGAGAATATCCTCATACTCGGCCTGCGTGTGAGCCACCGAGGCGAGAATCCCCTTGGCCGTGATGTATTTGCCAAACTGCATGGAGCCGGGCAGCTCCGGAGCGGCATCCCAGCGCTTGATACACTGCCAACGCTCCACGATGGGGATATACTCCTTCGGATCGGGATCCTTGATATACTCCGGCATCTGGCCGCCGGCCATGGCCGGATTGAGGTAGTGACCCTCAAGATGAAGACCCAGCACGGGGCTGCCGGGCTCTCTCATAAGG
>NZ_PUED01000307.1 GCF_003024925.1 Paramuribaculum intestinale | reverse complement strand
GAAGGAAGCGAAGGCGCGCATTGAACGCCTTGAAGATGATATGGGATAGATGACCAAAATCGTGTATGCCGCCGGATCGGTGGCTCATAAATTGCATACTGGACAAATGGATAAAGGAGGTAACGATTATTTTGAATCACACCTTCTAAAAGTAGCGTCAAGAGGATTCGATTGGAAAGAAAAGGTTGTGGGATTTCTACATGATGCCTCCGAGGATTGCGATGTGACTGTTGAGGATGTTCTGAGAATGCTTGATGCAGAAATATCGAAAGTGGTTGAAAATCCGGAAGAGAATTGGTGGGAAGAGTGGATGGAAGACATTGATGTATATCCATGCGAAGTAACCCACTCTATAACCGATGAAGAACGTGAAGAACTAAAAAATGCACTGAATCTCCTCAATCATCATACTGCATCTTCAAGAGAAGAATATATCGCACATATATCAGAAAACCGTCTTGCATTGAGAGTCAAGATGCATGATCTGGAGAACAACATGGATTTAACCCGTATCCCACAGCCAACAGCGAAAGACTTTGCTCGCGTTGAGCGTTACCGAAGAGAATACGAGTTTTTAACAAACGCCCTTCATAACTGTGTTTCAGGATGAAATCCATAATGAATGCTAACCGCCAAGACTCCGGTTATTAGTGCTGAGATGGCCGATGTTTGATGTCATAGATGATTCCACCAATGTCATAGTAAAAAGTTTCGTTTCATAGATAATGTCACTAATAAATTCAATGTTGGCACCGATGGCACCAATGGAATGGTATAGAATAATCAGCGAAATAATCAAAATCCATAATACATCGGCAAGGAGTGATGCTCCCTGCCGATGCTGTTTTAATGAGGCCTTACTACTTGATGTAGTTTAGGATTGGTTGAGTTGCTGCAACCATTGTGCCTCAAATCGCTTGGCGAGTTCTTTTACCTCGTGCATAACCGAGGTCATTTCCAATGTGGCTTTCTCCAGCTTGTAGAGCATTGTCATAGCCTTATTTTCTGAAAATCCCGACTTGAGTTCCTTCACAACAAGGTCATAATTGACCCCGACAGTGCGGAACTGGGCGAAAAATTCCGAGAGTTTGGCGCAGAATACTGCAAGTGAGCGGTCGGTTTTCAGCACCCGGAACGGGCGCGAGAACACCAGTTGTTTGATAAAAGTGGCTTTCACATCCTGATTGGCTTTCTCCATCATCCCGATGAAGCTGTCCCATTCGAGGTCATCAAAGCGCACTTTGACGCAGTGAATACATTTGTTGGCGACAGGCGGTCGCCCTCCTTTGTTGAAATTTTCTGCCATTGAATGTCTGATTCAACGGTTTCACTTCCACTCCAGCCTGAGGCAACGCAGTTTGTAGATGGTGAACGCGACTTTGGAGCGTTCACAACCTTGCAAGGTTGTTTTGTGGGAGTGGGTCCCTCAAAACCTTTTCGGACCCCGAAAAGACACCTTGCTATGTACACGTGTACATCTAATTCGATAAGAAAAAATGAGGTTTGAGAATCAGAGTCCGGTTGACCCTCTTTGCCTCGGTTTTCTTGTGTGCGGCCTCTCTCATGAGGCTGAATGAGCATGGAAGCTTGATATAAAGATAGCAAAAATTTCCGAGACTGCCAAATCCGGACTGACTCCCGAAAAAATCTTCACTCCGGAAATGTTAAAGTTTTTGCCTTATATCGGTGCGTTTGCTTGCCAAACCGCGCCAAAATGCGCCAAGTATCTGAAACTCAAAAATTTGAAAGATTTTAAGATTTGGAAATGCCCTTCTTTTTTGTTATCTTTGCAGAGCATTTGACCCAGATATCTGTCTTCATGTCACGATATAATTATGAAGATACACACGGATGGACATCGTTAGACACGTATATGGGAAGATTGC
>NZ_PUED01000306.1 GCF_003024925.1 Paramuribaculum intestinale | reverse complement strand
GGGTTGTGGCGCAGAGCCCGCCGGAGGGGCGTCCGGGGCGAGGGGGGCCCGGGCTGGCGCGGGGCGGCTGATCGCGCCTGCGCCGCAGCTCGGCCGGGTGAGGTGGGCGGCTCTCCCCCCGGTCTACGCGTCACGCTCCCCTGCCTCGCTGACGCACGGCGGGGTGGCGTGCCGCTCCGAACCGGGGATAGCGTCTGCCCGCACGCTCCGCGGCTCCGAGGGCGGTTTTTTTTGAGCGGCGGGGTGGGGATTTCGCTATTATTTTGTAAATTTGTAGGTGGGGCAGGCTGTCGCAAGACGACTATACAATTTTTCTTACCTGAATCAACAAATCATGCGGCAATCAGGCCACATAATGATAAAACCGTACACTGACTTCATGCGCAATGAAAGCGACAAGACAATAATACCCACAACGCGACAATACATACCAATCACGCGATGAAAGCAATCAGATCACTCGCCATCACGGCCATGATGCTCACTGCAGCAGCGGCATCGGCACAGACAACTACATGGAACGACCCGATGAAGGCCGGATACCCGACAGTACAGAACCAGGCATGGACCTCGGAGATAGGACATAGCTATGTGCGCATGCCCGACCGCGCCGAGGCGCAGGTGCGCAAGCCTCTGTGGGATCTGAGCCGCAATTCGGCCGGACTCGCCCTCTACTTCACCACCAACTCTCCGACGATCACCGTGCGCTACAAGATCAGCGGCGCCCAGACTATGCCCCACATGCCCGCCACGGGAGTGTCGGGAGTCGATCTCTACCGCATCGACTCCGTCGGCGGTCAGGATTTCTGCTTCGGCAGCTATTCGTTCGGCCCCAAAGTGCAATACAGCTACTCGGCTCTCGCCCCCTCCGACCTTAGCGGAGCCGATCGCGAATACCATCTCAACCTGCCGCTCTACAACACCATCGACTCTCTGGAGATCGGCGTGGCCGAAGGCTCGCGGTTCAGCTTCCTGCCGAAGCGCACCGAGAAGCCTATCGTGGTCTACGGCACCTCGATAGCGCAGGGCGCCTGCTCCTCGCGTCCAGGCATGTCGTGGATCAATATCGTCAGGCGCAACCTCTCGGACTATCCAGTGGTGAATCTCGGATTCTCGGGCAACGGACGTCTTGAGCCGGAAGTACTCGCGCTGATAGCCGAGATCGACGCCGAGATGTTTGTGCTCGACTGCATGCCCAATCTGACCCAGAAGAGCGCCGACGAAGCCCGCGACCTGGTGCTTGCCGCCGTGGCACAGCTCCGCAAGAGCAGCGACGCCCCGATAATACTCGTGGAGCACGCCGGCTACAGCAACGCCCCGACCAACGCCGCGCAGCTCGACTGCTACACGCGCCTCAACCGCGGACAGCGTCAGGCCTACGAGCAGCTAAAGGCCCAGGGGGTGAAGGATCTTCACTACGTGAGCCACGACGAACTCGCCTACCCCTCCGACGCATGGGTAGACTATGTGCACCCCTCCGATCTTGGAGCACAGCGCCAGGCCGACGTGCTGACGGAGAAGATACGCTCCGTCAGAAACCACTGATACCCTGAACATCAACCAATCTACTCCATCCATCACACATAACACACTATGAAACTACTCAACACGCTGCTGCTCGCGGCCGCAACGGCAGGCGTCGCCGCGATAGCCATAGCAGAGATCGATCTCAACTGATATTCTCATCCATATCACAGTTGCGTTGCGTCGTCCCCCCGAGGGCGACGCAACGTCGTGTATAATAGAGCGGGCGCAGAGCGAGGTGGGCGGCCTGGGCTGGCGCGAGCGGCTGATCTCGCATGCTCCGCAGCTCGGCCGAACGGGGGGCGTCTCTCTCCTTCCCCCGGTCTACGCGTCACGCTCCCCTGCCCCGCTGACGCGTGGCAGGCGGTGGCGT
>NZ_PUED01000305.1 GCF_003024925.1 Paramuribaculum intestinale | reverse complement strand
CAATTATTAAAATACACAACGCCGCGAAGAAGGGCAGCTAACACAAGAACCGAGCCGGAAGCCGTGGGGCAGCTTCCGGCTTGTCTATTTCCGGGCATAACAAAAGAAAAGTACCCGAAAAAGTCCGTTTTTGGGTACTTTTTCGGGTACTTATTTGCTAATTCGCTGATTTTCAGCGTTACGAGCGGAGAGAGAGGGATTCGAACCCCCGGAGGTGTGACCCTCAACGGTTTTCAAGACCGCCGCAATCGACCACTCTGCCATCTCTCCAGGTGCAATACTGTGGGTTTGCGTGTGCAAAGTTAGCCAATATTTTTGTTTTTTGCAACGCTATGATCAATTATCATCAATGATTGAGTCGGTTTTTTGAGGTTTTACGGGTTGTGTGGCACGCCTCTCCCGCGATAGGCAGAGGGGCTACGTGGGATCGAGCGTCAGAGAAGCGTGCGGCGGCAAAAGCCATGCCTCAGCAGAATGCTCCGGGATGCGGCCGGAGGAGATGTGGGGGTGGCATGAAGTGATGTGCGGAGCTATCTGTCGCGCCTCCGGTTCCATATAACTTCGGGGCATCCTTCAGCCACGTTGCACCGACGGGCAACGGCAAAGAGCAGATCGCTCAGACGGTTGAGGTATATTATGCAGGCGGGATCGACCGGTTCGAGCCGCGAGAGGGCTATGACGCGGCGCTCTGCGCGACGGCATACTGTACGCGCTACATGAGCCTGCGAGGCTGCGACACTGCCTCCGGGGAGTACGAAGCAACGGAAGGGCGGGAGCGCGGCGTCGACTTCATCGATCAATGCTTCGAGGTCGGCGATTTCGGCGGCATCAACTCCCGGTGCGGGCGGAGTGTCGGCCGATGGCGGAGTGGCGAGCGATGACCCTATATCGAATAGCCGGCTCTGGATCATGGGGAAGCGGGGGGCAAGCATCTGATCCGCGGTCATGTGTGCGGCAAGAAGCCCGATGTGTGAGTTGAGCTCGTCGATCGTTCCGTAAGCCTCGATTCTTGGAGCCGACTTGTCGATTCGCTGGCCGCCGATGAGCGATGTGGTGCCCTGGTCGCCGGTGGCTGTATATAACTGACTTTTTTTCATGCGCTTTTCGTGTTTAAGTTTTGGCAAAGTTAGCGATTTGCATCTAATGATACAACCGTCGGCCGGAGGCGATAGTTTAACAGCATCGTGCGGCCGATGCTATGGAGTGGCATCGGCAAAGGTGCGGAGAAAGGATGCTTGGCCGTGATATGGGCGGTCGAGGCAGTCAACGGGGACAAGGGGATGAAGTGTCGGCAGAGTCATGGAAGCTCTGGCGGGGGGGGGGAGGAAGCTTAGCAATGGCGCCGGTATCCAGTTTTTCAGGCGTTATTGAGGATAAAATCGGAGTGACGTTTCGGCGATGCGGGAAATGGAGCCGGCGGTGTGTCCGCACGGCGTGGCTGTCAGCCCGAAAGGCGATCGGTATATACATCGAAGAAGTTGCGTTTCAGCACATTGCTGATACGCAGCAGAAGCTCTGTATCGATGCTTGCGCGATGGAATATCTTGTAGACATTCGTGCGGTTGCAGCTCAGCTTGTTGGCGAACCAGACGACCGATCGGTCCTGGCTGCGGAGCTCCTCCTCAATAAGCTTGCCGATAAAAATTTGGCTCATAAGAAAAAGAAAATGGTGTGGAGAATAAAAAAATGGGCGGAACCGGATGTTCTTATTGTCTGCCTTAGGCACCGCCAAGCGCCTTGTCCTCCTACAATAAGGCCACCGGTTCCGACCCAATGACGGCCGGATAGAGTAGCTTTATTCCAGAGGACATGTGTTGTATGGCGGTTTCCAGACTCAGGGAATAAGAGCGGTCTGCTCATATAATCTTATTAACAAACGATCCGTTTTGAGGGAATCTCTATTCCGACGGACTATCTA
>NZ_PUED01000304.1 GCF_003024925.1 Paramuribaculum intestinale | reverse complement strand
AATTGGAGGCAAAGTTCTTGGCAGTACGACCGCCATAGCGCGACAGCCGGGTAAAATTGACTTTGCCCGGAATCAACGCTACAGTGCGTATTGTTAAAATCAGCCAGTTGAGGAACCTTTTGCTCATCTTGGTTGTAGTATTTTCAAATACCGACTTACACTGAAAGGTGAAGTCTTTGAGAATCGCCAATACGTTCATATTGTTTAATGTTTTTATAATGAACGCTTTGGCGATTCGTTTGTATTTGACAATTCGATATATTAACTTAACTTTCAACTACTTCGGTAATTTTTACCGAATCATTGAATTTATACAGACATGAAAAGAAATGTGGTGCAGCCGGTCGTCGGGCTGATGCTGACGGCTCTGACGGCTGCATGTGGAGCGAAAAACGACAATGCGGCGGGCGGTGCGTCGTCGCTGGCGGCTTTCGATCAGTTGCCGGTCGTAGCCGAGCGTGTGCAATTGCCCGATGGAGGTTCTATCGTGGTGGCTGATCCCGGCAAGGCGGGCGAGAAGGTGACGCTGAAACTGTCGGATCTTGCCGATGACCTGAAGATCGTAAGACTTGAAAACTCCGACGATGCTCTTGTCGGGGCGGGGCAGACCTGGATCACGGGTGAGCGTATCATTGTCTACAGCGATGGCGTCGTGAAGCAGTTTGATTTCGAGGGCAAATACCTGGGTCAGATCGGCGCCAAAGGCAATGGACCCGGAGAGTATTCCATCGCGCCCTACGATTTCTATGTAGATGCCGATGCCGGACGTATATATATGGTGCAGTATAACGCCACAAAGCTGATGAGCTATAATTCCGACGGAACCTTTGCCGGCGACATCCCTCTTGCGCGCCAGATGCCTAAGGGCGCGGTGAGAGTCGACACGAAGCGGCAGCGCATCACGGCTGTGTCGATCTGTTTCGACGGCTCTAAATCCCGCGACGAGGTGTGGGAACAGGATTTCGACGGCAACATTCTGTCGTCGGTGTCCATGCCATGGCTGGAGATGCCTATGGATTTCAGCAGCGAACTTTACAGTGACATAGGCAGCCGTGCCGAGGGATTCAGCTATGCGATGTTTCGCATCGATGCCGCAGCCGATTCGCTCTACGGATACGACGGCCGGACGCTGCGGCCTGTATTTACGGCAGGCATAAAGGAGGGTCTGATGCACAAGTATGACCGCCTCGGAGGCATGTATCTCTTCCTCAGCTTCGGAGAGCCGCAGGCTGTCAACGACAACAGTTACGTCATTCCGTCGCAGACTCCGATGCTTGTCGATCCGGTCAGCCTGCGCGGAGCGTATTGCAATATTATGGTCGACTGCATCGGCGAAGTGCGCTGGGACAGCGGTTGGGCATTCTCCAAAAGCCCCGGTTATTTTGTAATGAATTCGAGCCCTGGTGGTCTTTCGTCGTGGATCGACAAGAGTATCGAGCAATATGATATTTCCGGCGATGAGCTGAAAAAACTCAAGGATTTTCAGGCCACGCTCGACGAAGACGACAACAACATCGTCATATTCGGGCGCTGGAAGTGACGGCCGGTAGCTGACCGGTCAGTGTAACGCGGTGAGTCGTAGCCATTATGGCGGCGGCTCACCCTTTTTTTATGGCCGTCTGGGGTCAGAACGAGTACTGGCATTTTGTGTTAAAAAAAATTAAATAGGGGGGGGGTAGTTATAAAAAGTTAACTGAGTTTTCGGATATGTGTTGTAAATTTGACAAAAATTGGTGAACAAAACATTAGTGCACCATAACGGAGCGACAGTGTAAATACCAGCGGCAGAGGCCGCGAATGAGTTCAGATTATAACCCTAACGACGAACTATATTAAAAACCAAATAAAATGAGGCAAAAATTACATCCACCTTAGATTATTTGAGAATGGTCTTGCCGCAGTCCGCTCTTGGGGGCGGTTTAGGCCGCCCCCGCCGCTCGGGCATCCCC
>NZ_PUED01000303.1 GCF_003024925.1 Paramuribaculum intestinale | reverse complement strand
CTCCAGAAAGGAGGTGTTCCAGCCGCACCTTCCGGTACGGCTACCTTGTTACGACTTAGCCCCAGTCACCGGTTTTACCCTAGGGCGCTCCTTGCGGTCACGCACTTCAGGCACCCCCGGCTTCCATGGCTTGACGGGCGGTGTGTACAAGGCCCGGGAACGTATTCACCGCGCCGTGGCTGATGCGCGATTACTAGCGAATCCAGCTTCATGGAGTCGGGTTGCAGACTCCAATCCGAACTGAGACAGGTTTTCGGGTTCCGCGCCCCGTCGCCGGGTGGCTTCCCGCTGTACCTGCCATTGTAACACGTGTGTCGCCCCGGACGTAAGGGCCGTGCTGATTTGACGTCATCCCCGCCTTCCTCACTGCTTGCGCAGGCAGTCCCCACAGAGTGCCCGCCATCACGCGATGGCAACTGTAGGTAGGGGTTGCGCTCGTTATGGCACTTAAGCCGACACCTCACGGCACGAGCTGACGACAACCATGCAGCACCTCGCAGGAGACCATTGCTGGCTGCCTCCTTTCAAAAACATCCCTCCTGCGTTTGAGCCCGGGTAAGGTTCCTCGCGTATCATCGAATTAAACCACATGTTCCTCCGCTTGTGCGGGCCCCCGTCAATTCCTTTGAGTTTCACCGTTGCCGGCGTACTCCCCAGGTGGAATGCTTAACGCTTTCGCTGTGTCACCCAGAACTCAATCGCCCCGGACAACTAGCATTCATCGTTTACTGCGTGGACTACCAGGGTATCTAATCCTGTTCGATACCCACGCCTTCGTGCTTCAGCGTCAGTTGGGCGCCGGTACGCTGCCTTCGCAATCGGAGTTCTGCGTGATATCTATGCATTTCACCGCTACACCACGCATTCCGCGTACTTCTCGCCCACTCAAGGCACCCAGTTTCAACGGCTCGACGAGGTTGAGCCCCGCAATTTTACCGCTGACTTAAGCGTCCGCCTACGCACCCTTTAAACCCAATAAATCCGGATAACGCTCGCATCCTCCGTATTACCGCGGCTGCTGGCACGGAGTTAGCCGATGCTTTTTCTCCGGGTACTCTCCAAACCGCACACGTGCGGCACTTTGCTCCCCGGCAAAAGAGGTTTACAACCCATAGGGCCGTCATCCCTCACGCGACTTGGCTGGTTCAGGCTCCCGCCCATTGACCAATATTCCTCACTGCTGCCTCCCGTAGGAGTCTGGTCCGTGTCTCAGTACCAGTGTGGGGGACCTTCCTCTCAGAACCCCTACGCATCGTCGTCTTGGTGGTCCGTTACACCGCCAACTAACTAATGCGACGCATGCCCATCCGCCACCGGAATTAACCTTTGGCACCAACAGGATGTCCCGTCGATGCATTATGCCGTATTAGACGGGATTTCTCCCGATTATCCGGCTGTGGCAGGCAGGTTGCATACGTGTTACTCACCCGTGCGCCGGTCGCCGGCTGGTGAAGGCAAGCCTTCACCACCGCTGCCCCTCGACTTGCATGTGTTAAGCCTGTCGCTAGCGTTCATCCTGAGCCAGGATCAAACTCTCCGCTGTTGTTATCTTTTGTTCTTTTTTTTCTTGTGCTGATTGACCGTCATGAATCCCCGAAAGGAAACAGACCGACCGTCGCACCCGACAGAAACAAACCGACAATCACTCGGCGAGCACTCTCCACGACCAGAACGAATCCGTAGTCATCGTAGTCTTCAGCCGGACATCTCAGCCCGGCAAAGGAATTGAACAGAGTTTCATTTTCGCCTGACGACACCGCCTAAGCGGACATCGAACAGACATGACTCTTGTACTACTGCTTCTTGTCTATTGTAAATCTTCTCAATGTTCTCTTTGCGACTCTCAGGAGCGTTGCTTCCCGAAAGCGAGTGCAAAGTTACACCCAAAAATCTTCCCCACCAAATTTTTCGCAAAGAAAATTACACCACCAAAACCAACTTTTTCAACAAA
>NZ_PUED01000302.1 GCF_003024925.1 Paramuribaculum intestinale | reverse complement strand
GATGAATCTCTGGGTGATTCCTATAAGGTGGTGTTGGTCGCATCGGTGAAGGTTTAGACCCGGTTCAAAAACATCCCTCCATTTTTTGTTATCGCCTGACAGCTATTGGCAGGCGACAGGGATAGCTTTGTCCAAAAATTTAGAATAGCATAGATATGAATCAAACTACAGACGAAGAACAGCGGGAACTTGCTGAAAGAAGGAAGCAAATTATCGATGAGAATGCGAAGAAATTTGCGCCTTTGCTGGACTACATGGCGCAGCACCGTAAGGAAACCTTAGAACTGATGCGTCGCCGGCACGCCTATTATACCCAACTCATAACTGACGCGGAAATCAAAACCGCCGAGGAATTCTATGAAAGATACAGAGAACACTTTCTAATGTACGGCATAAAATTGAAGCTCTCCGATAATAAGAAATGGTGTTCAATCCATCTCGAGCTTGAAGACTATGACTATGAGGATTACGGGGTGGAAGACGGTAAGGATGATACATTAGCTGAAGTTAGTCCCGAAACGGCCTTCAAGGATTTATTTCGCAATGCCGAAGTCAACATTTTTACAGTAGAAGAACTTTGAGAACAACGCTGACAGTTTTTGGCAGTCTAAGAGATTGTCTAAAATTCATATCACTTTGCTTTTGAGAGTCTTTCCAGCGTCTTTTTGTTTGCTCCCCGGTCATGTAGCTACGGCTACACTCCCTCATCACAAACAAAAATCCATATGACAATCCTTCTCAAAATCCGTATTATATAAATTTAGACAATCTCTGACAATATGACTGTAAAAGAGCTCTGCCAATCATTGTATTTCAAGGACATTATTGAGCCGATGAAGAAGAAATATCCTGATGCGCTTCTCCCCATATCGAGATATAAAGAGGATTACGACATTATCCTTAACACCGTGTTTTCGGGCGAAGGTGGCACGATAACATTCCATCCGGATGGCAACTCAGATGCCTACATGTGCGAGGGCGACCGGTATTTCAACATCGTAGGAATGAAGGTTGTCCTCCCCGACAACGGAGCGGTTACTGCAGCAGAGGCGGCAGCCGAGATACTTTGGTGCTCCGCGCCCTTCGGTCGTTATGGCGAAATAGACTGGGCACTGTTTGAGGAACATGAGGCTGACAAATACGCTTTGCAGGCGAAACGTCTGGATATAAAGATTGCGCTGCCTTATTGTCGTGATAAAAAGATACGCCGGGAATTAAAACAACAGATGATGTCAACGGCTGAAGACCTTTGCCTTTCCGCTAAGGCTGACGACTGGTTTGTATTTGGCGAAGGAAAACTTTGGGGCAAGAGGCAAAACCGTAGCAAGCGCAAACGCAAGTATCGTATGAAAAAGAGGCGCGACGAGCTCTTCCGGCAGAGCGAACTACATAAAGAACTCGATCTGCTCGAAGCCAAAATCGGCTCCGTGTCCGAACTACTCAAGCAGTTGGTGCTGTCGTCATCATCCATAGAGACCATATACTATGAATCCAAGACATACGGAAAATCAGGACGCATAGATTACATCGCAGATCTGTTGCTCAACCCATTATACAACAGCAAGAAATATTTGAACCCCGCCAAGCAGCAGGAATGTATCTGCGTGCTATACGCCACACCAGAGTATCCCTGCACCACAGCCGAGCAAAACCGAATCATTGAAATTCTCGGCAAATACTTCGGCTCGACGCCATGGCAGCTTTTCACCCGCCAGTGTAACGGCCTTGACAATGAGGTCGAATTAGAGATTACATATATCACTCAATAATTTCAAAAGTATATCGTACAATGTTTTATAAGCCTGAATGTATTGATGACTTCTATAAAGACCTACATAGAATTCGTGCCGAACTTACATCAATTCAGTCTGGAGAAAAGAACTGGATTACTTCTACGCAGGTTCAACTGGCAAGTGCAAAATTAGCGATTTGTTTGAAGAACTCGGTTTTCGGGTTTGAAAAACCGAGTTTTTCCGTGGCC
>NZ_PUED01000301.1 GCF_003024925.1 Paramuribaculum intestinale | reverse complement strand
GTTATACACATGAGCACCGATTGTGTGTTTTCAGGAGCACGCGGACAGTACACTGAGGATGACCTTCCTGACGGCTCTACATTTTACGACAGAAGCAAAGCTCTTGGAGAATTGGATGATGACAAAAACATCACACTCCGCAATTCGATTGTTGGCCCTGATATCAACGAACAAGGAATCGGACTATTGAATTGGTTTATGCATCAAGTTGGTGAAATAAACGGGTTTACCAAATCGCTTTGGACTGGGCAAACCACCCTTCAACTCGCAAAAACGATGGAAGCGGCAGCAATGGAACATGCTACTGGTTTATATAATGCCGTACCCGATTCAAGCATTTCAAAATGCGACCTTGTCAAACTATTCAACAAATATCTTCGTGGCAATAGCGTGATAATTCATCCAGTAGATGGTATCGTTGCTGACAAATCACTTAAACGCACCCGATTTGATTTTTCCTACCAGATCCCAGACTATGAAAAAATGGTAGCGGAAGCAGCCCAATGGATATTCTCACATAAACAGCTTTATCCACACTATAACCTATAAAATGAGAAAACTAAAACTCATGACGATTTTAGGCACACGTCCTGAAATCATCAAAATGTCAGAAATCATAAAGAAATCTGACGCATATTTTGACCACATAATAGTTCACACGGGACAAAACTACGATTATACCCTTAACGAAGTATTCTTCAAGGAGCTTGATCTTCGAAAACCCGACCATTATCTAGATGTGGTTGGTGACAATCTGGGGCAGACCATGGGCAATGTTATTGCCAAGTCTTACGAAATAATGATTCGTGAACAACCTGACGCAATCATTGTCTTGGGCGACACAAACTCATGTCTTTCTGTCCTTTCAGCAAAAAGGCTAAAAATACCTGTGTTTCACATGGAGGCAGGCAACAGATGTAAAGATGAGAATCTTCCCGAAGAAGTCATACGACGAATTGTTGATGTTACCAGCGATATCAACCTATGCTATTCTGAACACGCTCGCAGATACATAATAGATTCTGGAGTCAAACCTGAATACACGTATGTTGTAGGATCACCGATGGCAGAAGTCCTCAATGCGCATTACACAGCCATCAAAGAAAGTCAGATTCTTGAAACATTAGGACTTCAACCTAAAAGCTACATACTTCTCTCCATACATCGTGAAGAGAATATTGACATAGAAACGAACTTTTATTCCGTAATGAGTGCGGTAAACGCGATGGCACAATATTACGACATGCCGATTCTTTACAGTTGTCATCCACGATCCGAAAAACACATCAACGAACGCGGATTCCAATTTGATAAAAGAGTTATCAAGCATAAACCGCTTGGATTCTTCGACTATAACAAATTACAACAAAATGCATATTGTGTCGTATCTGACAGCGGAACACTTCCTGAAGAAAGCGCAGCGCTTCACTTCCCGGCGGTTTCAGTCAGGACATCTACTGAACGCCCTGAAGCCATTGACAGCGGCATATTCGTAATCGGCTCTATCACTTCTGAAGCCGTAATACAAGCGGTCCGGATGGCTGTTGACATGCGATCCAACGACTACATTCCATCCCCGGTTTCAGCATATACTGACACCACTGTGTCTGACAAAGTTGTGCGTATAATACAATCTTATACTGGGATTGTCAACAAAATGATTTGGCGGAAACAATGAAAGTTCTCATTGTCACACCACACTTCTATCCAGAAAACTTCAAATGCAATGACATGGCATTTGAACTAAACAAAAGAGGTCACGACGTCACTGTTAT
This sequence comes from Paramuribaculum intestinale, assembly GCF_003024925.1. GTDB lineage: Bacteria > Bacteroidota > Bacteroidia > Bacteroidales > Muribaculaceae > Paramuribaculum > Paramuribaculum intestinale. The sequence goes on along the minus strand of NZ_PUED01000301.1, from coordinate 216 downwards.
GACAGCAATACCGGATTATCCTGCAGGAAAATACCATGCAGGATATGGGATTTTCAAACGACGCCGCGAATGTGTTAATGGTGTGAAAATACATCGTTCATTTATTATTCCAAGAGGATCTGGTTCATCCATTAGGCTTGCGCTTAATTATATCTCGTATTCATTATTTTCTACAATTAAAGCCCTTTGGTTTGGATTGATTCACAAATACGATAC
>NZ_PUED01000300.1 GCF_003024925.1 Paramuribaculum intestinale | reverse complement strand
TTTTTTTAGAGTATAATCTTAAAAAACTGGAGCTTATAAGTCACGAATATAATGGATGGAATGCTCGATTCAATAAATATGATGAAACGAGGGATGTTGATTTCGCATATGATGAGGGGCAGTCGACCTTTAAAGGTAGCTGTGATAGAAAGATTGCTATCTTGAAATATAAATTGTTTCGCAAAGGCCCTCATGATGGGCTATTATTATTTAGTGATGAAATTTATAAATGCATTCCTGATTTTTTAAAGTCATCAGACCGTTATCGTCTTTATTGTAATAGACTAATCATCAAAAAAGGAGTCTGACAATTGTAGCTGAAGAGCCACTTGTAAATTACAACACAATCGAGAGGTATGGATTTAATCGATTTATGTCGTCTGAAGGATGATTGGTAACACCCATGTTGCTATTATAATTCAATATCTTCACCGTAGAAAACGTTAATTAGAAGATATTCTTACAACATACTGACAACTTTTGACAGTCTCTTACATTAACTTTGCAACATGATTTACAAGGAATACTTTATCAACTCGGAGTTTGAAGATGTATGGTGCACGCTTCAAACCTGTTATAACGAGCCGGAAAGCGTCAGGAATTTGTATAAGACACTGTTTTATACAATTCGCAATCTGCCCATTGATAACACACGTTCCGAAAAGCCCATGCAGATTGTTCGTGACTTTGAGGGTATGATTCATGTTGCGGGAGCTCCCGACCCGATTGAGTGGCTTGTGGGGCGAGAGGTGATATTCGACGATACGGAGAAGTCGACTGTCGCTGAACTCGCGGCTCACCTGCTATACTGGTCGACACTCTACGACTTCAAGACGCAGACTCGTTATCATAAAGACTGCCAGAAATATTTCGAGGAAGAATTCGCTTGCGATTACGTAGAAAATCCAGGAAAAGATCTGAGCCTGAAACGAAAGGCTTGTTATTATTGGAAAGACGCAATTGCCAACGATTCGGCGATTGACTGGATTTACATTCTCGACATTCTCCGCAAGCGGATTGAATACCACATTGGCTACCACCGATATACCGACCGGTTCACTAACAGCAGGCTCTATGTATCACGCATGGAGCTCTGTTGCCGTCTGCTCGAATTGGCTTCAGATAACGATGGTATAGAGGGCATATACGTAAACATCCACAATGCCTCCCGATATATAGGACGTATTTTCAGTCAGTATGATTTCGATAAAATAGGCAAAGACAAAGATGACAATCTCAAGGTACTTCGTTTATCAGTTCTTCGCCGGGCCAAAGCCTACAAAATCCTCTGGAAGTTCCTTGACCACAACCTCACCTATTGGTGGGACTAATCAAAAAAAACTATGTTTAGAGTTGTAGCATTAGGCTATCGTGCCGGGATGATTGTAGACCGGCTCAGAGCCAAGAAGAATTTTGATGACATCCGGTTTGTGTACTGCAACACGGACAGTAGCCTGTTGAAAGCATGCGGCAAGGAGGAGGATGAACACATCCTCCTGACCGACATTGCGCAGTGTCGCGAGGCTATTCATGACGATAATGAGCTTATGGCAGTTCTGGTAACCTGCCTTGGCGATTATATATCAGGATACAGCTCTTGGGAATATTCCTCAGAAATAATGTCAGAGCTATGGAATTATGCCGACCATTCATATTGTATTACATCACTTCCCTTTTGGGCTGGGCGTCAGAGACCTGCAGCTATTGAAATGTTCAAAAAAATAACTTACTGGAGCGACATCACCGTACTTCAAGATGACCTGAAAGATCCTTGCAATTTTTGTCTCAATCTATACTGTGGAATGGTCCGCTTCCTTGATTTATTATTGAGTCATCCGCAAAAAGGACGCAGTTCGGAACTTGGCGATCTTCCCTTTGGTGTCTGGGCAACAGAAAAACAGTTGTTGACGGCACTAAATGCGATGTATTCCAATAATATGCCTGAATACTACGAAGCCGGAACATTCTCATTTCATAAAAGCACACATGAATAG
>NZ_PUED01000030.1 GCF_003024925.1 Paramuribaculum intestinale | reverse complement strand
GAGTAGTAATGTGCGGTTCATGGCATTGATCCTCATGCCGCAAAGATAATCATTTATCCTCAATGCGCAAAACACGAGTCGCGGCCGTCCGCCGTCGATTCATCCGGTGGCCGGATCGCCCGGACGGCGACCGACATCTTCCGTAGCGATGTTGCTGTCGGGGGGAATACGAAGGCGGCGTGCCGGGCGCCCAACGTATGGTGGGGAGGCCGGCACGCCGCCGAATGTGTGATGTCGCTTTGCTGTGTCGCGTCAGTCGCGGCTGTTGCCGAAGAAGCGGAGCAGGTAGAGGAAGAGGTTGATGAAGTCGAGGTAGAGGCTCAGTGCGCCGAGTGTGGCGAGCTTGCCTGTGGCTTCAAAGGGCGATGTGGCGGCCCACTGTTTGATCTTCTGTGTGTCCCATGCGGTAAGGCCTACGAATATTAGCACTCCGAGTCCTGAGATGATCCAGTCGAAGGTGGAGTTGGCCCAGAACATGTTGATCACCGCGCAGATGATCAGTCCGATCAGCGCCATTATCAGGAACGATCCCCAGCGTGTGAGGTCTTTGGTGGTGAAGAAGCCGTAGATGCTCATGGCGCCGAATGTTCCGGCGGTGATGAAGAATGTCTTGGCTATCGACACGTGGGTGTAGACGAGAAAGATGGGGAACAGTGCCAGACCGTTGATCACGGCGAAGAGGAAGAACAGGGCTGTGGCTGTCGATGACTGCATGCGGTTGATGCCGCCCGATATGGCGAACACCAGCACGAGTTCGGCGATGAACAGTCCCCAGATCATCCATGAGTGCTGTGCGTAGAACGAGAGCACGGCCGGCGATCCGGCGCAGAAGAAGCTGACGAGGGCTGTGACGAGCAGTCCGAGGAACATTTTGAGATATACTCTCTTCATGACCTGCGACACACGGGTGTCGAGGGCGTCGACGGCCGGCTGACGGCCGCTGTTGTTGTTGAAATAGTCGGGATAGTTGTTCATATTCTTTTTGATATGTGTTGTTGTAGTTGTTTACATGCGTTCGGGCACCTTGATGCCGAGCAGATCCATGGATGTGCGGACGGTGTCGGCAGTCATGCGCGAGAGGGTGAGGCGCATAGCCCTGACGGCCGCGTCATCCTCCTTGAGTATAGAGCAGTCGTGATAGAACTGGTTGTATTCCTTAACCAGATCGTAGGTGTAGTTGGCAATCACCGCCGGGCTGTAGGATCGTCCGGCTTCTTCCACGGTGGCGGGGAAGTCGGCGAGGCGCTGTATCAGGGTGATCTCGCGTTCGCAGGGCTTCACTCCGAGATAGCCGTCGGTGGCCATGCCGGCTTCTGCGGCCTTGCGGAGCACCGAGCGGATGCGTGCGTAGGTGTATTGTATGAAGGGTCCGGTGTTGCCGTTGAAGTCGATCGATTCCTTGGGGTTGAATGTCATGTTCTTGCGCGGATCCACCTTGAGGAGGAAGTATTTGAGCGCTCCCATGCCGACGGTCTCGGCTATTTCGTCGATCTCCTCGGGGGTACAGCCGTCGAGTTTGCCGAGTTCGGCGCTGACCTGGCGTGCGGTAGCGACCATCTCCTCCATCAGATCGTCGGCGTCGACCACCGTGCCTTCGCGGCTCTTCATCTTGCCTTCGGGCAGCTCCACCATGCCGTAGGAGAAGTGCACGAGGTCTTTGCCCCACTTGAATCCGAGGCGGTCGAGCAGCAGCGATAGCACCTGGAAGTGGTAGTTCTGCTCGTTGCCGACGACGTAGATCATCCGGTCTATCGGATAGTCCTGATAGCGCAGCTTGGCGGTGCCGATGTCCTGTGTCATGTAGACCGATGTGCCGTCGGAGCGGAGCAGCAGCTTGTGGTCGAGTCCCTGGTCGGTGAGGTCGGCCCATACCGATCCGTCCTCCTTGCGATACATCTTGCCGTCTGCGAGTCCTTCGAGCACCTTCTCTTTGCCTTCGAGATAGGTCTGGCTTTCGTAGTAGATCTTGTCGAAGCCCACTCCCATGCGGTCGTAGGTCTGGTCGAATCCGTCGTAGACCCAGCGGTTCATCATCTCCCAGAGCCCGCGCACCTCGGGATCTTTTGCCTCCCAACGGCGGAGCATGGCGCGCGCCTCCTGCATCAGCGGCGATGCGGCTTCGGCCTCCTCCTTGGTCATCTGCTTCTGCTCCATGAGCTGGGCCACCTCGGCCTTGAAATGCTTGTCGAAGAGCACGTAGAAGTCGCCGATGAGATGGTCGCCCTTCTTGCCGGCTTTTTCGGGGGTGACGCCTTCTCCCCACTTCTGCCATGCGAGCATCGACTTGCATATGTGTATGCCGCGGTCGTTGACGATGTTGGTCTTCACCACACGGTTGCCGCAGGCGGCGAGTATCTGCGATATGCTCCATCCGAGGAGTATGTTGCGCAGGTGTCCGAGGTGAAGTGGCTTGTTGGTGTTGGGCGATGAATATTCCACCATCACGAGCGGGCTCTCGGGAGTGGCTTCCCTGATGCCGTAGCGGGGAGTGGCGGCTATATGCTCGAGTACGGTCGACCAGAATGCCGGCTCGATGACTATGTTGAGAAATCCTTTGATGACGTTGAAGCGGTCCACTGCCGGCTCGTTGTCGACCAGCCACTGGCCTATCTCAGCGCCGGTCTGTTCGGGGCTTTTGCGTGCGGCCTTGACTAAGGGAAACACCATAACGGTCAGGTTGCCTTCGAATTCCTTGCGTGTCGGCGCCGGTATGATCGATCCGGGCGCCGCGTCGAAGCCGTAGAGCTGTTTGACGGCCTTGGCCACAGCCTGGGCGATGATGCTGTCGATTGACATAATTATGAGGTTTTGTTGTTGAATTATCTACAAGAGTGCAAAGTTAATGATTATTTTGTTGCGAATGATGGATTTTTGCTAACTTTGCGGAATTGAACGTGATGTGTCAACATCCATTAATTCAGGTCGGCCATGTGCGGCCTCCGGGATTTATTCTTACAGTGGACACGATAATGACCAGTATAGCTATGATCAGGAGAATTATGACAGCGATATGCTGCATGGCCGTGGCCGTGGCGGCGTCGGCCATAGATTTCAACCCGGAAGAGCTTTACCGGCGGGGCACTCTGCCATGGTGGGGAGTCAGAGCCTCGGCGTCGGTGGCTTTCCCGCTTCACGTGAAGTATGCCCGCATACCGTTGGCGAGCGGAGCCATAGGTCCCGACATAAGCGTCGGCGGACTCTACCACATGCCTATACGCGAGCGGTGGTATCTGGAGCCCAACGTGGAGGTCTACTAAAATCATCTCAAGACCACCGGCTCCATAAAGACCGAGCCGGCCGGAGTAGGCATAACCGAGGCCACGCTCGGTACTATCGGCATGCGTGTGCCTATATATTTCGGCTGGAGCCATACATGGCGCGGCCACCGATCGTTCAGGGTGTTCGCCGGCCCGCAGTTCGACTTCCGTTTCTACACCCACTTCAGCTGCGACGGCCCCACAAAGATATTCCAGGGCACCACAGCCCGCCCGCTCTACGGCGACTACGGCACCGACCTCGACGTCCGCGCCGGGCTCGGCTACATGTGGGGGCACTACTACGTCGGAGCATCGTTCAGCTACGGCATAGTGCGGCTGACCAAGAGCGACTTCGGAGTGAAGCGCGGCCGCCTGATATCGGCCACCGTGGGCTACGATTTCTGAGCGCGACATGACGTGAATCATGACGTGCTCCGGCATGTCGGAAATTTTTTCAGAAAAAACAGGGCGGCGATGTAACTTTTCGCCGCCCTGATGTGTCATAGGGGTGAACAGCTTTTTTCATACCCCGATTTTTACGGAATTGCGGATCGCGGCCGGAGAGGGCGCCATGGAACCTTCTCCGCCGCTCTGCAAGAGCGCGAAAATCAAAGCAAAAAATATCACTATCACTCTTATGATACGAATCAAACCTCTTGCAGCCGCTTTTCTGGCTGTCATCATCGCCACTCTCCCCGCCGCAGCCGTCATCAAAGTGACGCCCTCCGACAAGTATGTGACACGTGTGGTCACCTGCCCGGATTTCAACAAGCTCGTCACCAACACCTCTATCGACATTGAGTATACCGTAGGCCCCAAAAGCGTGAAGCTCTACGCTCCCGACAATCTCATTGACTACATGCAGGTGACGTCAACGCGCAAAACGCTCTCCGTCGCATGGAAAAACAACGGCGACCTCCTCATCAGCGGCCGCTGGACCGCCAAGATGATAGTCAGCGCTCCGGCCGGATCGGTCAACGAGTTCATTACCAATTCCTCCGGCGACGTTGTCATCAAGTCCAATCTCACCGGCGCAGTGAATTACTCCTTCATCACCAACTCCTCGGGCGACATAAAGCTGGGAGCGGTCGACGCCTCGAAAGCCGACGTGAAGCTCATCACCAACTCTTCGGGCGATGTGTCGGCCACAAGCGTTACAGGAGGCAATGTCACTCTCGGCAGCAACTCTTCGGGTGATGTGTCGGTCATTTCGGTCAAGGCTTCACAGTCGGCGTCGATGCTGGCCAATTCGAGCGGCGATGTCAAGGCCGGCAAAGTGCTGTCGGCGAGCATCTCGGTCGTGTCAACGTCGTCGGGCGACGTCAAGGCCGGCAACGTTTCGGCCGACAATGCCATAGTAGAGAGCCGTTCGAGCGGCGACGTCAGTGTCGACGATCTGATATCCGATGTGGTCACCGTGAGAGCCGTTTCGTCGGGCGACATTATAGTTGCCGGCAAAGGACGCACGGTGCAGATCACGTCGGGCAGCACCTCCGAAGTCAAGGCCAAGGGGTTCAAAGCCATGGACCTGACGGTGGAAGCGTCGTCGTCGGGCGAAGTGGAATGCTATGCCGTAAGAAAGCTGGATGCCACCTGCACAAGCACCATGGCCGAGATAAACTGCTATTCAAAGCCAGGGATGGTCACCAAGAGAGGTGCTTACACCGAAAACATCAAGACAGGCCGGTGAATCTCTCTCACGCCTGATCCGGAGTCGGCAGCCATCAGTATCATCACACCCGCATGGAAAGAGATCGTTTTGAAGAAGAAGCCCGACGTGTGCGGCCGCGCCTTGTCAGCGAGGCGCGCCGCCTGCTGGGCGATCCCGACGACGCTGACGATGCTGTGCAGGATGCGATGCTGAAGCTGTGGTTTTACCGCGAGCGTCTCGACGGCTACTCGTCGTTCGACGCCCCGGCCATAGTGACTGTCAGGCGTGTGTGTCTCAACCGCCTGAGGAGTCTGAGGCCTCACGCCGACATAAGCGAAGCCGAACGCACTCTTGACGGCGAAGCCGACGGCCGTGATTTCCAGGCACTGATGCAGGCCATCGACATGCTGCCCGGTGTGGAGCAGGCCGTATTGCGGATGCGGCATATCGACGGCATGGAAATTGAAGAGATAGCCTCCATATCATCATCCACTCCCGGGGCTGTGCGCACGGCTCTCTCGCGTGCGCGACGACGGGTCCGCCAACTTTATACACGAATCTATGACTGACATCAATATCAACGACATCGACCGACTGCTGCAGCGCTTTTTTGATGGTTTCACCACTATCGAGGAGGAGAAAGCGCTCGAGCGGTTCTATGCATCCAGCCCGCGTCTGCCGAGGCGTCTGGAGCGCTACCGCTCCATGTTCGGATGGTATGCCTCCGGCATGACCGCCCCGCTCCCGTCGGCGCGGCCGCGCCACAGGGCAGTGGTGTGGATCAGTTCGGTCGCAGCGGCTGCCGCAATGGCTCTTGTAAGCCTGAGCGCCATGCGCCATACATCGTCCGACAACATGATGATGGCCGGAGTCATGGCCGACTGCTCCTCGCTGACCGAAGAGGTCTACGTCATACGCGACGGTCACCGTGTGAACAACCCGGGAATTGTCGATGAAGAGATCGCGCGGACCATCATCGAAGTGGGGGAGATGGATCTCGAAGTGGAACTGCAACGGATAGAACTGTACGAAATACAATGAATACGAACATGAAAAGAACGATAATGTCGCTCGTGGCGTGTGTCGCGCTCTGCTTCGCCGCCTCAGCGCAGAAACAATGGCATCAGGATCTTATCAATACGGCCAGCGCGTCGCCGAGCGCCGACGTCAACGCCGTGGTCAACCGCGACAATATGACCGGACGTATCAAAAACGCACGCTACCGCATATATCTTCAGCCTGCATCGGCCGAAAACGTGCGTCGACGGCTTATCACTCATCAGAAGGAGGCCGGCATGTATTCGCTCGACTCCAAAAAACTGGTGATGAGCTTCGATGACGCCGGAGTGCGCACCAACTACAGCCTGTCGCTCAAAGGGCGCAAGCGTCTGTTGCTCATCTCGCAGCAGCCATCGTCGAGCGCGGTTGCCGACGACACTCAGTCGGTTTCGGTCTATTCATCTGACATCTCCGTAAGTGGTGAAAGCTACAACGAGATGCTCCGTCAGGCCGCCGAGGCGCGCAGACAGGCTGCCGAAGCCCACAGACAGGCTGCCGAAGCCCGGCGTCAGGCCGCCGAGGCGCGCAAAAAGGCCGGTGAACTGCGCCGTCAGTGGACGGCTAAAAAGGGTGTGTCGGTCAAGCGTAGCAATAATGCCGTCACTCTGATACAGAATGATCCGACGCCTTCGCAGAAGCAGGAGCTCAACAGCCTCGAGGAGTCGCTCCGCAAAGAGAGCGAGCGCCGGCGCCGGGAACTGCAATAAGAAGCACCCGAAGGACGGTGTGTCTCGCAGTGAGTGCTTTCTCACCATGAGGATAGATACTTTAGTGACTGAAAAAAATAGCTGACTGAGGTCAGCCGGAATTCTTGCCTTATTGGCGGCGTTGTGTCGGGTGACTCCGATGCAGCGCCGCTTTGCGTTTTGTTGATGTTGTTTAACATCTGTTATCTGATTTAGGGCGGTTTCCGATAAAACAATACATCGTTTCAGGTGTTATATATGGTTGAGAGAACATAGACGAGCGGCGAGTTCGTAGAGGTCTCCGTAATTCCATTGATCACAAAAACAAAACATTATTTATTGACGCGATGGAAAATAAAGGACAATTCAGCATGAAATCTCTGTTGCGCAAGGCCGGCGGAACCCGCAAGAAACGCCGTGCATGGCTTTCGATCATACTGGTGCTGCTCATAGTGGCGGCGGCGCTATGTTTCCTTCTGCGCCCCAAAACCCAGGAACCGCCTCTGCCGAAGGTGGAGGTGGAGACCGTCACCACTGGCGACGTAAATATCTACGGCGAGTATGTGGGCCGCATACGCGCCCAGCAGTTTGTAGAGATACATGCCCGTGTGGAGGGCTACCTCGAAAAGATGTGTTTCAAGGAAGGATCGCATATCGACAAGGGTCAGACACTCTTCATAATCGACCCGAAGGTGTATCAGGCTCACGTCAACAAGGCCCGTGCCATACTCAACAAGGCGCAGGCGCAGGCTCGCAAGGCCAAGCACGATCTCGACCGCATAACCCCACTGTATGCCCAGAACGCGGCCTCGCAGCTCGATCTCGACAATGCCACCGCCGCCTATGAGTCGGCCATGGCCGAGGTCACTGTGAGTCAGGCCGATCTCACACAGGCTGAGCTGACGCTGAGCTACACCCGGGTATCGTCGCCTATCGCCGGATATATATCCGAGCGTGTGGCCGATATAGGCACTCTTGTCGGTCCGTCGGGCGGCAAGTCGTTGCTGGCCACCGTGGTGAAAAGCGACACTGTTCGCGTTGACTTCTCCATGACCGCTCTCGACTATCTGCGAGGCAAAGACCGCAATGTGAATCTCGGCAGCAACGATCCTAACCGCAAATGGAATTCGTTTGTGACCGTGACGCTGGCCGACGGATCGCAGTATCCCTATCAGGGACTGGTGGATTTCGCTGATCCGCAGGTCGATCCCAAGACCGGAACATTCTCCGTGCGCGCAGAGATGCCCAACCCCGACCGCAGCCTGCTGCCGGGAGAGTTCACCAAAGTGAGGGTGCTGCTCGATGTGCGCGAGAACGCTGTGGAGATCCCCTACAAGGCTCTTGTGATAGAGAAAAACGGCGCTTACGTGTTTGTGGTGCGTCCCGACGGAGTTGTCGAGAAGCGCTTCGTGGAGATCGGTCCGCAGACAGGCAACAATATCATTGTGGAGCGCGGCCTCGCCAAGGGTGAGAAAATAGTGGTGGAGGGCTACCACAAGCTGTCGCACGGCATGAAGGTCGACGCCATCGTGGCGCCCGCCGACTCCGTGGCTGCATCTGTCAATGTCAATATGCCGGCCGACAGCGTGCCGGCGCCGGGAAAGGAGGGCTGATATGCGCAGGAATTTCTTTCTCGACCACCCCGTTTTCTCGATCGTAGTATCGATCGTGATATTCATCATCGGTCTTATAGGTCTGGTGATGCTCCCTGTCGACCAATATCCGCAGATCGTGCCACCGGTGGTGAAGATAACCGCCTCCTATCCGGGCGCCGACGCCATGACGGTCACGCAGGCTGTGGCCACACCTATCGAGCAGGAACTCAACGGCACTCCCGGCATGATATATATGTCGTCGTCAAGCTCCAATTCGGGCGGTTTTTCGGCTCTGGTGACGTTTGACATAGATGTCGATCCCGAGCTTGCGGCCGTGGATATACAGAACCGTATCAAGAAGGCCGAGGCGAGGCTTCCGGCCGAGGTGGTGCAGAACGGCATCTCGGTGTCGAAAGAGACGGCAAGCCGTCTGATGACAATCACCGTCATGAGCGATGATCCGAAGTTTGACGAGGTGTATCTGAGCAACTATACCACCCTTAATGTCATAGACCCGATACGCCGTATTCCGGGTGTTGGCAGTGTGGGCAGTGTCGGAGGCCGCTACTATGCAATGCAGATATGGGTCGAGCCCGATAAGCTCGCCAATCTCGGCCTGACGGTCAAGGATGTGCAGAATGCCCTGAAGGATCAGAACCGCGAGTCGGCCGCCGGAACACTCGGACAGGCGCCAATGACCGATATCGATGTGACCATGCCCATAATAGCCCGCGGCCGCCTGTCGACGGTCGAAGAGTTCGAGGATATCGTGCTGCGTGCTGATAACGACGGCTCGATGATACGTCTGCGTGATGTGGCCAGGGTGTCGCTTGAGGCCTCGAGCTATGCCACCGAGAGCGGTATCAACGGCGGCAATGCTGCTGTGATCAACATCAATATGCTCCCCGGCTCCAACGCCATGGAGGTGGCCGAGGCTGTAAAGCGCGAGATGGAGGTGATAGCCCGCAGCTTCCCTGCCGGCATAAGCTATGGCATACCGTTCGACATGACGACATATATCGAGCAGTCGATCCATCATGTCTACCGCACGTTTTTCGAGGCGCTGCTGCTGGTGATAACCGTGGTGTTCCTGTCGCTTCAGAACTGGCGCGCCACACTGATACCTGTCATCGCCGTGCCGATCTCGCTCGTGGGCACATTCGGAGTGATGCTCATATTCGGCTTCTCGCTCAATATGCTGACCCTTCTCGGTCTGATACTCGCCATCGGCATAGTGGTCGACGACGCCATCGTGGTGGTGGAGAATGTGGATCGTATAATGAACGCCGAGAAGATATCGGCGTTTGAGGCTACCGCCAAGGCGATGAAAAACCTCGGGAGCGCTCTTGTGGCCATGTCGCTCGTGCTGTGCGCGGTATTCGTGCCGGTGAGCTTCCTGCCGGGCATCACCGGTCAGCTCTACCGACAGTTTACGGTGACGATCGCCGTGTCGGTGGTGATCTCTACGGTGGTGGCTCTGACTCTTTCGCCGGTGATGTGCGCCAAGCTGCTGCGTCCGTCGCATGGCCGCAAGGCAAAGATATTCCGTCGCATAAATGTGTGGCTTCTGCGCGGCAACCGTTTCTACGGACGCGCCATAGCGCGCACGCTTTCACATCCGCGCCGCATGTATGCCGCTTTCGGTCTGGCGCTGGTGTTTATCTATCTGATGAACTCTTTGATGCCACGCAGCTTCATGTCGCAGGACGACCAGGGCTACTTCAATGTGGAGCTTGAACTGCCTGAAGGAGCTACGATAGAGCGCACGCGTGAGGTGACCGAACGGGCCATGGACTATCTTCTCGCCGATCCCGACGTGGAGTATGTGCTCAACGTCACTGGCTCGTCGCCGCGCGTGGGATCCAATCAGGCGCATTCGCAGCTCACCGTCATACTCAAGCCGTGGGGCGAGCGCAAGTCGGGCGATATTGCCGAAGTGCGCAGCCGCGTGCACGACGCGCTGTCGGTCTACCCCGAGTGCAAGGTCTACGTGTTCTCCCCTTCGATCATTCCCGGTCTGGGAACATCGGGCGGATTCGAGATGGTGCTCGAGGCTCGTGCCGACGCTTCGTATGCCGATCTGCAGAGTGCCGTCGACACTCTTAAGCTCTATGCCTCGAAAGCAAGCGCCATCACCGATCTGTCGACATCGATGCAGGCCGACATACCGCAGCTCTACTTTGATGTGGACCGCGACAGAGCAAAGATGCTCGGCATCCCCGTGAGCGATATATTCTCCACGATGAAGGCCTTTACCGGATCGATATATGTCAATGACTTCAATATGTTCAACCGCATATACCGTGTCTACATACAGGCCGACGCGACCTACCGCGCACGGCGTGAGAACATCGGTCTGTTCTTTGTGAAGAGCGCCGACGGCACTATGGTGCCGGTGTCGTCGCTCGGCACATCGAGCTACACCACAGGACCCGGCACGATCGGGCGCTTCAATATGTTCAACGCCGCTACAGTGTCGGGCGAGGCCGCCCACGGCTACAGCACAGGCGAGGCCATGGATGCGCTCGAAGAGATAGTGCGCAAGCATCTGCCCGACAATATCGGAGTGGAGTGGAGCGGACTCTCCTATCAGCAGAAACATGAGAGCGGCAATACGGGTCTTGTGCTCGGACTGGTGTTTCTCTTCGTGTTTCTTTTCCTGGCGGCTCTGTATGAGAGCTGGTCGGTGCCTCTGGCGGTGATACTGTCGCTGCCGATAGCCGGTGTCGGAGCTTATCTCGGAATATGGATCTGCGGACTTGAAAACAATATCTACTTCCAGATCGGTCTGGTGATGCTGGTGGGTCTGGTGGCCAAGAATGCCATCCTGATCGTGGAGTTTGCCAAGGAGGAGACCGACCGTGGCGTGGATGCTGTCAAAGCGGCTCTCAATGCGGCCCGTCTGCGTTTCCGTCCGATAGTCATGACCTCGCTGGCGTTTATGCTCGGCCTTGTGCCGCTGGTGATCGCCTCAGGTCCCGGAGCGGGCGCCCGGCGCGACATCGGCACCGGTGTGTTCTTCGGCATGGGAGTGGCCATAACTGTCGGCATAGTGTTCGTGCCGTTCTTCTTCGTGGCTGTCAACCGGCTTTTCAACCGTCGGCGCGCCGCGGTGAAGGGTGTGAAATAATTTCAACTGATTTTTGAAGGTTACTTATGATGAAATATATTGTTACGACGGTCGTTGCTGCGGCTATGCTTGCCGCCTCATCATGCTCCGGCACCAGGAATCTTGCCAACCCCCGGCTTGACATGCCTGAGGCATACGTGGCGGGCGATACGGCCGCAGTCGACTCGCAGTCGATAGCCGATATCAGCTGGTGGGAGTTCTATGCCGATTCCACGCTGACGAAGATAATGAGAATAGCGCTCGACAATAATCGCGATATCCTCAAGGCCGCCGCCCGTGTGGAGCAGGCGCGCCATCTCTATGGCGTGGCTGTGGCCGAGATGTGGCCTAAGGTGGGTGTAGATGTGGGTTACAGTTACGAAACCAACAAGTACAATGGCGGAGAGCTGAAAAAGGATCCGGAGCATGATCTGAAGCTGCCGATCACGTGGGAAGTGAATCTCTGGGGATCAATGATCCACGCCAAGGACGCCGGCAAAGCGCGCTATGCGGCCTCGGTGGAGGACTACCGCGCAATGCGCATGACGGTGATAGCCGAGGTGGCTACGGCTTATTTCAGGCTGCTGTCGCTCGAAAACGAGCTTGAGATCGTCAGGCGTACTCTGCTGACGCGTCAGGAATCGCTTGAGCAGGCTCGCCTGAGGTTTGAGGGCGGACTGACATCCGAAACCGTCTATCAGCAGGCAAAGGTGGAGTATTCGACAACGGCCTCGCTCGTGCCCGCGCTTGAACTGCAGGTGGCCGCCATGCGCAACACTCTGACAACTCTGATGGGAGAATATCCTCACGAGGTGTTCGATCGTCGGAATACGCTTTTCGGCGCCGAGATGCCGGCCGGGCTTCCGGCCGGAGTTCCCTCCGATCTGCTACGCCGTCGTCCCGACCTGCGCGCGGCCGAGATGCGTCTGAAGGCGGCTATGGCCGACGTGGGTGTTAGCTATGCCGACCGTTTTCCGTCGCTGCGCATCGGGTTTACTCCCGGCTTGGAGAACGACGGGCTGAAGGATTTCTTCAAGTCGCCCTTCACTTATACTCTCGCACAGATCACAGGTCCGATATTTGATTTCGGACGCAAGAAGCGCAAATATCAGGCTATGATAGCCGCCTACGACCAGAGTCGCCTCGACTATGAGAAGGCTGTGATAGGTGCTTTTACAGAGGTTAATACCTCCATTGTGGCCTACAATAAGTATCACGACAACTATCGTGTGAAGGTGGATCTCCGCGATGCGGCCGCCAAATATGTGAAGCTCGCGTGGCTGCAATACCGTGGCGGCACACTCAACTACATTGACGTGCTCGACGCGCAGCGCCGTTATTTCGAGGCGCAGATAGGTGTCAGCAATGCTCTGCGCGACGAATATCTGGCGCTGATCAATCTCTACAAGGCGCTCGGCGGGGGCTGGAGCTGATGTTATTGCCGGTGAGTATGTATCCCGGCTACGGGCTGCTGATCCCGGTCATCCCTATGGACAGGGCGCTGTGTCGGCTTTATTATCGACACAGCGCCTTGTCTATGGGCCGGAGATACGGCCTGCTATGGTGTGATATGCTATTTATGGGTCAGGCAATCGTTGCCGGATCACTCGGCTGCGAGAATCGAGGGGGCGGTGTAGGTGCGTGCCGCCAGTTCCTGATCGAGCATGTAGAGTCCCATGCCGTTGTCGCCCACGAGCTTGAATTTGTCGATGAGCGTGCGGCAGTTGTCCTCCTCTTCAACCTGCTCGGAGACGAACCATGCCAGACGGTCGCGTGTGGCGTAGTCTTTTTCCTGTTCGGCAAGGGCGAACAGATCGTTGATCAGAGCCGTCACCTTGTTTTCATGCTGCAGGGTGTGTTCGAAGGCAGCCAGAGGCGATGCCCACTCTGTCGGCACTGCGTCGATCGGTTTGAGCACCACGCGTCCGCCGCGCTGGTTGATGTAGTTCATGAATATCTGGGCATGAGCCTGTTCTTCCTTGAACTGTATGGCAAACCAGTTGGCAATGCCGTTGCGTCCTTCGGCCTGGAAGTGCATCGACATGGAGAGATACAGGTAGGCCGACCAGAGTTCGGCGTTGATCTGGGCGTTGAGTGCGTCCTGGATTTTGTTGTTGAGCATTTTTTTGCGAGTTACTTATATGTTGAAGATTAAATGCTATATCGTTAGCGAAGTTCATGCATCGTGGCGTCTTACCGGCGTTTGCCGCCTCCTCCACGCCGCTGCTGCTCGCGGAGCATGGCCTGCTGCTGTTTCTGCGCTTCCTCGAGCTTTGTGGCCCAGAATCCTTTCTTGCGGGGCTTCTTGGCATTCTCGCGCATGGTGGCGCGTACCTTCTCTTCGTCGACAAACTTGCGGAACAGGTAGGTCTGCAGAATGGTGATGAGCAGGAAGAGGAAATAGTAGCAGCTGAGTCCGGCGGCGTAGTTGTTGAAGAAGAACAGGAACATCACCGGCATCAGATACATCATCCATTTCATGCCGGGCATGGAGTTGCCTCCGGGCTGCGACTGCATGTTGATGTGGGTATAGATGATATTGACCACGGTCATCAGCAGGCAGAAGAGGCTGATGTGGTTGCCGAAGGTGGAGGATATGAACGGTATGTTGGAGGTCCAGCTCACTATGGCGTCGGGCGCCGAGAGGTCTTTGGCCCAGAGGAACGGCTCGCCGCGCAGCTCTATGGCCGAGGGGAAGAAGTTGAACATCGCCACGAGTATCGGCAGCTGCAGCAGCATGGGCAGACATCCCGACATGGGGTTGGCGCCGGCGCGGCTGTATAGGGCCATAGACTCCTGCTGGCGCTTCATGGCGTTCTCCTGTCCGGGCCATTTGTCGTTGATCTCCTTGATTTCAGGCGCGAGGACTCTCATCTTGGCCTGCGACATGAAACTTTTGTAGGTGAAGGGGAAGAGTATGATCTTGATGAACAAGGTCAGGAGCAGGATTATAATGCCGTAGTTGCTGATAAATCCGCCGAGGAATGTAAATACGGGGATGATTATGAGCGTGTTGATCCATCTGAATAGCGCCCATCCGAGCGGTATGAGGTTGGTCAGGTGGAGGTTTTGTCCGGGATTGATGTCATTCTGCAGGTCGGAGAGGAGCGGATAGAGGTTGGGTCCGAAGAAGAATGTGAATCCTGCCGGAGAGGGCTGTGCCGAAGAGTATTCGAGTGTGGCCTGTGTGTCCATCTCCTTGATATAGTCGGGGTTGTCGTCGAGTTTCTCGCTGTCGACTATAGCGGTGGTGAAGTAGGAGTCAGGGACTATGAGCGAAGTGAAGAACTGATTTTTGTAGGCGATCCATTTCACGCGTTCGTTCACCTCTTTGCGCTCGGTGCTTCCCTCGCTGAGATTCTCCACATCGCCGTTGGCAAACATGTAGTAGAGTGCGCTGTTACGTTCCTCAAACACGCGTCCGGCTTCGTCGCGGCGCATCTTCTGATGCCAGTTGAAGTCGATCGATGCCACGCTCGGCGGTATGATCTGCTGCATGCGCTCCTGCACGATCTCCATGCGGGCTGTATAGCCTTTGGCCGGGAGTGTATAGCGGAGTCCCCAGCGGGCGCCGTCGCCGAGATCGAGCATCATGGTCACGGCCGAGTCACCTTCGGCTACGGGAGTGAAGTAGAACTCGCGTGTGTCGAGCCGCTGTGTGGCGGTGGTGAGCATGAAGCTGTAGCCGTCGGTGGCCGGATCCATCAGCGTAAGCGCTGTGGAGTCGTAGCTCTTGTAGTTGTTGAGCCATGCTTTGCTGATAGCGCCTCCTTTGGTGGATATCTCGAGGGTGACGTCGGGGTTGCTGAGTGTGACGGTGCTCTCCTTTCCCTTGAGGTAGCGTGCGAAGCCCTGATAGCGTGCGACGGCGGCCATTGACTGTTTCAGGTTGCTGACGGCGGCTGCGGCTGTCTGCTGCGGTATGCCGTCGTAGCGTGCGGCGATGATGTCGGCAGCCGCTACCGGTCCGAAATCGGTGTCGACGGTGCCGCCGATAGCTCCTTCGGGCGAGAGTGTCAGGTGGGCTTCACGGGCGTCGAGTGTGTATGCTCCGGTGAGCGAGTCGGCTGTGCCGAAGCGTCGGATTGTGGATGCTATAGTAGCGCGTTCGGCCGCGCTTACGCTGTCGAGTGTCAGCACCTGTGCGGCCTGTGCGGCTTCGAGCCTTGCGGCCTCCTGCTGTTCGGCGATCTCGCGCTGTCGGGCAAGCTCCTCTTCGGAGGGTTTGTTGAGCCACATGAAGCCGAATATCACGGCTCCCATGAGCAGCATTCCCAGTAGGGTGTTTTTGTCCATCTGTATGTGTTAGTGTTGTGATTTATTGTTTATCGGTGTTTTTTTCTGCGGCATATCCGGCAGCGGCCTTCACGAAGTCGACGAAGAGTGGACTGGGGTTGAGCACCGTGCTGGAGTATTCGGGGTGATACTGTGTGCCGACAAACCACCGCAGCGAGGGTATTTCGACCACTTCTACAAGTCCGGAGGAGGGGTTTTCGCCTACGCATGACAGTCCGGCCTGTTCGAAGCGTGTGCGGTAGGTGCTGTTGAATTCATAGCGGTGGCGGTGACGCTCTCTGATGTCGGTGGCGCCGTAGGCTGCCGCGGCGTGCGATCCGGGCTTGAGGCGGCAGTCGTAGGCTCCGAGCCTCATGGTGCCGCCCATGTTGCTGATATGCTTTTGCTCCTCCATGATGTCGATGACGTTGTCGGGGGTTTCGGGGTTCATCTCGGTGGAGTTGGCCTGCTGAAGTCCGAGTACGTTGCGGGCGTATTCGATGACCATACACTGCATACCGAGGCATATTCCGAGCGTGGGTATGTCGTGCTCACGAAGCCATTTGAGCGCTGAGAATTTGCCTTCGATGCCGCGCTGTCCGAATCCGGGGGCTATGATCACTCCGTCCATTCCCGACAGAAGCTGTTCGGCGTTGTTGTCGTCGAGTTGTTCGGAGTGGATGTATGTCAGGTTGAGTTTCAGGTCGTTGTAGGTGGCGGCGTGTACGAGTGCTTCGGATATTGATTTGTAGGCATCCTGAAGTTCCACGTATTTGCCCACGAGGCCTATTTTGACTTCGCGCGAGGCGTTGTGCAGACGGTCGAGGAAGCTGCGCCATCGTGTCAGGTCGGGTTCGCCCTTTACGGTCTGTCCGGTAAGGCGCATCACGATCTCGTCGAGGTGTTGCAAGTGGAGCATCAGCGGCACGTCGTAGATCGACTGGCAGTCCATCGACTGGATCACGGCGTCGGAAGCTACGTTGCAGAACTGGGCTATCTTGACTCTCATCTGTGCCGGGACGTCCTTTTCGGTTCGGAGCACAAGTATGTCGGGCTGTATGCCGAGCTGCTGCAGCTGCTTGACAGAGTGTTGGGTGGGTTTTGTCTTGAGTTCTTTGGCAGCGTGGAGGTAGGGCACGTAGGTGA
Organism: Paramuribaculum intestinale; assembly: GCF_003024925.1. GTDB lineage: Bacteria > Bacteroidota > Bacteroidia > Bacteroidales > Muribaculaceae > Paramuribaculum > Paramuribaculum intestinale. The sequence continues at coordinate 2,456 of NZ_PUED01000030.1, read as the reverse complement.
GGTGCACTGTCACGCTGTCGCGTCCAAGCTCCCAGCGGAGCTGTCTGACACTTTCCAGAAACGGGAGCGACTCTATGTCGCCCACGGTGCCTCCGATCTCGGTGATGACGTAGTCGTATTGGCCGGTTTCGCCAAGGATCTTGATGTCGCGCTTGATCTCGTCGGTGATATGCGGTATGATCTGCACTGTCTTGCCAAGATAGTCGCCACGGCGCTCCTTGTCGATGACGCTCTGGAAAATGCGGCCTGATGTGACGTTGTTGGCCCGTGAGGTGCGCATGTTGGTGAAGCGCTCGTAGTGACCAAGGTCGAGGTCTGTTTCCTGTCCGTCCTCTGTCACGTAGCATTCGCCGTGTTCGTAGGGATTGAGTGTGCCAGGATCTACGTTGTAATATGGGTCGAATTTCTGTATCGTGACGCGATATCCACGTGCTTCAAGCAGGCAGGCGAGCGATGCGGCGACAATGCCTTTGCCGAGCGACGACACCACTCCTCCTGTAACGAAAATATACTTTGTTTCCACCTTCGGATGTTGTTGAAATTACAAAGATGCAAAGTTACTAATTTTTCTGTTGCATCGGCAAAAAAAATCAGGTGTCCACTCTTTGGAACCAGCGTCAGCCGGCGGTCAGTTCGCCGCATATCGAGCATGCGAAGTGGTCGGCCACTTCGGCTGAGTCGAGTCCGAGTCCGAAGAGATACATCAGTTTGGTTATGGCGGCCTCGCAGGTGATGTCGTGGCCGGCCACGGCTCCGGCGGCCATGAGGGCGTCGGCGGCGGCATATCGGTGGTGTACGGCTCCGTTGATGCATTGTGTGACGTTGACCACAACGGTGCCGCGCTCTATGGCTTCGCGCACAGCTTCGGCAAACCATGGCGCAGTCGGGGCGTTGCCCGCTCCGAAGGTCTTGAGTACCACTCCGCGTATGCCGGGAGTGGCGAGCTGGTGGCGCAGTGTCTGCTCTGTGATGCCCGGGAAGAGGTCGATGAACATCACGCGGCGGTCCATGGCGTAGTGGGTGTGGAGCGGCCGGCGTTCGGCAGTGCGGTAGAGGGCGTCGAGGTTGAAGTGGATGCCGAGTCCTATCTGTGCCAGGGGCGGATAGTTGTTGCTTTTGAATGCGTTGAAGTTGTCGGCGCTGATCTTTGTGGCGCGGTTGCCGCGCCAGAGATAGTTCTCGAAGAGTATGGCCACTTCCTGTACCATCGGTCGGCCGTCGGGGGTGGTGGCTGCCGCTATCTGCACTGCTGTGATGAGGTTTTCCTCGCCGTCGGTGCGCACCTCGCCTATGGGGAGCTGCGATCCGGTGATGATGACCGGTTTGGCGAGATTCTCAAGCATGAACGACAGGGCGGAGGCCGTGTAGGCCATGGTGTCGGTGCCGTGGAGCACCACGAAGCCGTCGTAGGCGCGGTAGTTGTCGTGGATAGTCCGGGCGATGGATCCCCAGTGGTCGGGATCCATGTCGCTCGAATCTATGGGATGGTCAAATGAAACGTTGTCGATCTCGTAGTTGAGCATACGCAGTTTGGGCACGTTGTCGATCAGATGGTCGAAGTCAAACGGCTCAAGGGTGAGCGTCGTGGGGTTTTCGATCATCCCGATGGTGCCTCCGGTGTAGATCAGCAGTATGCGTGGACGGTTCTGTTCCATTCGGTTTATTTCACTTGTGCTCCGGCTACCACCGGTCCGGTCGGGCCGATCACGACGAGGCTGCCGTCGGCGTTTTCGGCCGAGAGTATCATGCCCTGGCTTTCGATGCCTTTGAGTTTGCGCGGCGGCAGGTTGGCGATGAAGCACACCTGCTTGCCCACCAGATCCTCGGGCGCGTAATGCTTGGCGATGCCGCTGACTATGGTGCGTCCGCCGAGCCCGTCGTCAATGGTGAATCTGAGCAGTTTGTCGGCTTTGGGCACTTTAACGCACTCCTTGACGGTGCCTACGCGTATGTCGGCTTTCATGAATGTGTCGAAGTCCACATCGGGCGCCTGCGGCTCTGCCTTGAAGCCCTTGAGCTGGTTGGCGCGCTTGATGTCGTCGAGTTTCTTGAGCTGCGCGGCTATGACGGAGTCGTCGATCTTCTCGAAGAGCAGCTGCGGGGTGGCTATCTCGATTCCGGCCGGCACGAGGTCGAATGTGCCGATCATATCCCAGCTGAGTCTGTCGAGGCGGAGCATCGAGGCGATCGATGCCGATGCGAAGGGCAGGAACGGCTCGAAGGCCACAGCAAGGTTGGCGCATATCTGAAGCGCGAGGTTGAGTACTGTGGCTGTGCGCTGTTCGTCGGTCTTGGCGGTCTTCCACGGTTCGGTTTCCTGCAGGTAGCGGTTGCCGATCCGGGCTATCTCCATGGCTTCCTTAAGCGCTTCGCGGAAGTGGAATGTGTCGAGTGCCTCGTCAAGACGGCGGCGTGTCTGACGTATCTCCTCCATCATGGCGCGGTCGGTGTCGTTG
>NZ_PUED01000003.1 GCF_003024925.1 Paramuribaculum intestinale | reverse complement strand
ATTCAGGACGAGTCGAAAGTCAAAAACGCGAAATTCCTCGAGAGGCTCGCGCCGCAGACCGTGCCGATGACCCACTGGAGCGCCCTCAGTGCCGTCAAAAAGGTGCTCGAGGCCAACCCCGACACGATACTGGTCAACGAGGGAGCCAATACGCTCGACGACACCCGCGACAGTGTCGATATGTTCCTGCCGCGTCACCGCATCGACTGCGCCACATGGGCCATCATGGGCATGGGCATGGGATCGGCCATCGGTGCAGCCGTGGCTACAGGCAAGAGTGTTGTGGCCGTCGAAGGCGACAGTGCATTTGGCTTCTCAGGCATGGACTTCAGCACCATCTGCCGGTTCAACCTCCCCGTGACGGTAGTCATATTCAACAATGGCGGCATATACAACGGCATAGGTGAAAATCTCAGCAAGGATGGCGACCCCGCTCCGACAACGCTCGATGTAAAGGCTCGCTATGACAAGCTGGGTGACGCATTCGGTGCGCAGACCTACTATGTCACCACTCCCGCCCAGCTCGGAAGCGCGCTGGCCGAGGCCGTAGCCTCGAAGAAACCATGTCTTATCGACGTGCAGCTCGCCGCCGACTCGGGCAAGGAGAGCGGACATATCGGCTACCTCAACCCGGCGCCGCTCATCGACATCGTCGTATGATCATCCCCAAAACATGAAAAGCCCGGGATCGCCGGACATAGGCCGGACTGGTCGCGGGCTTTTCGGTTTTCACGTTTCGGACAACAATAGTTTTAATCAATAATCCCCTATCATGCTACACATCATTCTTTACGCCATCATACCTATACTTGTGGTGATGGCCGCCGGATATATCTCCGGCAAAAAAGGGGTATTTTCGGCCAAAGACGGCAAGGCATTCAATAAGGTGGTGCTTGATTTCGCACTGCCGGCAGCATTGTTTGTATCGATTGTCGACGCCGACCGCAAGATGCTCGTTTCGGATCTGAAACTGTCGATAATATCGCTTGTAGTGATCATGTTCGTGTTCATGCTCGTCTACTGGATCTACAAATACTGTTTCAGAAAAGACGGAGTCACGCAGGCCGATGCCGCCGTCATGGCTCTTATAAACGGATCTCCCACCATCGGATTCCTCGGCTTTGCAGTGCTTGAGCCTATTTTCGGCACCAACGCATACGTGGCCCTCGTCGTTGCTATCGTCGGCATAGTGGTCAACGCCGTCGGCATTCCCGTCGGTCTGTCGCTGATGAACGCCGGAAACGATGCCGAACTGGCTAAAAAAGGCGGCACCAAGCCCAATCCCTGGAAACCGGTGCTTCACGCCCTCGCACAACCCGTGGCATGGGCGCCTATCCTGGCCGTCGTGTGGGTGATCATCGGCATTCCATGGCCTGCATGGGCAAGCCCCTCGTTTGACCTCATCAAGGGAGCTAATGCCTCTATGGCAGTATTCGCCGCCGGCATCACGCTGTCGTCGGTAAAAGTCACCGTCAACTGGCAGGCTATACTCGGTGTGATACTCAAACTGATCGTCATGCCGGCCATGCTGCTCATCGTCGGCCTGATATTCAAGATGTCGCCCGACAATCTGGCCATGCTCGTTGTCGCCGGAGCTCTTCCACCTGCATTCTCCGGCATCATCATCGCCGACCAGAACGATACCTATGTGGCTACAGGCACTTCGTCACTTGCCATATCCGTAGTGCTTTTCATGGCATTCTGCCCGCTATGGATATGGATCACGAAACTGTGTGTGGGCAACATACCCGGCGTCGCTATCTGACGGCAACGCTCTGACCACTACAGATGTATGGCCGTCGGGATACGTCGCAATCGACCGTATGCCGGCGGCCACACTCTTTTCCGATCTACTCTACGTTTACACACTTTCAATCCATCATGAACGAACCCGACAAACAGATAATGGACGGCTGCACGGCTGCCACTCATATAGCCTATGCCCTCAGCGAAGTAGCCACAATATACCCCATAACCCCGATCGCATCGATGGGAGAAACCGCCGACAAATGGGCACTTCATGGTCGGCTAAATATATGGGGGCGTCCTATGGAAGTAAAGGAAATGGAGAGCGAGCTCGGTGCGGCCGGAGCCACTCACGGCGCAGCCGCGGCCGGCGCTCTGGCTACGACATTCACCGCCTCGCAGGGACTGCTGCTGATGATACCCAACATGTATAAGATCGCCGGCGAACTTCTCCCGGTAGTGTTCCATGTAGGCACCCGCTCCATAGCCGCCCACGCCTTGTCGATATTCGGCGATCATCAGGACGTGATGGCCTGCCGTGGCACTGGATTCGCAATGCTTGCCTCCGGCAGCGTGCAGGAAGTGATGGATCTCGGACTTGTGGCCCATCTTGCGGCCATAGAAGGGAGAGTGCCGGTGTTGCACTTCTTCGACGGATGGCGCACGAGCAACGAGATTTCGACCATCGACACCATCTCCTACGACACAATTGCCGGAATGGTCAACGGAGAGAAAATATCCGTTTTCAAGGCTTCGGCGATGAACCCCGATCATCCCGACATGCGCGGCACGGCACAGAACCCCGACGTATATTTTCAGTTCCGTGAAGCCGCCAATCCCTTCTATGACCGGTTTCCTGCCATTGTGCAGAGTGCCATGGACCGCGTGGCCGAAGCCACCGGCCGGAGATATCATCTGTTTGACTACGACGGCGATCCAGATGCCGACCGCGTGATAGTGATCATGGGGTCGGGAGCTGAAGTGGCCTCGCAGACATCCGAAGCGCTTAATCGCCGCGGGCAGCACACCGGTGTTATAAGCGTCAGGCTTTTCCGCCCGTTCTCCGCCGAAGCATTGATTAAAGCGATACCGGCATCGGTCAGAAGCATTGCGGTGATGGACCGCTGCAAAGAGCCGGGATCGGAAGGCGAACCTCTGTTGCTCGACGTTGCATCGGCCGTTCTGGAGTCGCGACGCGACATTAAAGTGATCGGCGGACGCTACGGACTGTCGAGCAAAGACTTCAATCCCGCCATGGTCATGGCTGTATTCGACGAGATGTCCCGACAGCAGCCCCGACGGCGCTTCACGGTCGGAATCACCGACGATGTCAGTCATCTGTCGCTTGATGTCGACACGACGGACGATCTCACACCGCCCGACATGCATCAGGCCATATTCTATGGCATGGGATCAGACGGCACCGTAGGCGCCACACGCCAGATAACACAGATAGCCGGCTCGGAAGAGGGACTGTATGCACAGGCCTACTTCCACTACTCGGCAAAGAAATCGGGCGGATACACCATTTCACAGCTACGGATCGCCCCACACCCGATCAGAGCCGCATACGCAATCGAGAGCGCCGACTATGTCGGATGCAACAAAGACTCCTATATAGGCCGGTTCGAGCTGCTCGACAAGATCAGAGACGGCGGCACGTTCGTGCTCAACACCTCCATGTCGGTGCAGGATATGGAATCCAGAATTCCGGCAGCCATGAAAAGAACCATAGCCGGCAGACGGCTGAAATTCTATGCCGTCGACGCCACTTCCATCGCAGCCGCCAACGGACTCGGAGCGCGAATCAACACCATAATGGCCACCGTATATCTGCGTTTGAGCGGCGTGATCGACTACGACAAGGCTGTCGCGCAGCTCCGCGAGCTTGTCAGTGCAGCCTACCGCCATGAGGGCAATGCCATGGTCGAGGCCAACATGGCTGCCATCGACGCCGCTCCGGCAGCGATAAAACAGATCGATTATCCCGCCACATGGGCGCAAGAGAAAGATCATCCGGCCGATCAACCGACCGTTCCGCAATTCATCAGCCGCATAGCACGTCCATGCATGAGACTGAATGGCGATTCTCTGCCCGTATCGCTTTTCAGACCCGACGGAGTAATACCTATGGGCACTACCGCCTACGAAAAACGCTGTATAGCGATCAATGTTCCGGAGTGGGATCCCGACAAGTGCGTGCAGTGCACGCTCTGCTCGCTCGTCTGCGCCCACGCCGCCATCAGACCCGTAGTAGCCACAACTGCTGAAACCGACGGTGCGCCCGACGGATTTGTCACCGCCGGAGGCAGAGGATCTTTCAAGGGAATGCGCTACCGTATTCAGGTTTATGCGGCCGACTGCACCGGATGCTCTTCATGCGCGGTGGTCTGTCCGGGACATGCACTGACAATGCGTCCGATAGCCACCCAGCTTCAGCAACAGGAATTGATGCATGCATGGAGCGAAAAACACGTGAGCGAGAAGCCACAGCTCCTTCCCCGGTTCACCATCCAGGGATCACAGCTCCAACGACCGCTCATGCAGTTTTCAGGAGCATGCGGCGGATGCGGCGAAACACCCTACGTGAAACTGCTGACACAACTGTTCGGAGAGCGGATGGTAATAGCCAACGCCACCGGATGCTCCTCGATATGGGGAGCCAACTATCCGAGCAACGCCTACACGGTAAGATCCGACGGACGCGGACCGGCCTGGGGCAACTCACTGTTTGAGGACAATGCAGAGTATGGCTACGGAATAGCGTGCGCGCTGCGCTACCGGCGCGAGGCGCTCAAGGCCGACGCGACAAAGGCCGCATCGGATCCGCTGACACCGCCTGATATTGCCAAGGCGCTTGAAGCATGGATTGCCGCCTGCGACGAGCCTGATCTGTCCTACACAACCGGACAGACCCTCACGGAGATTATCGGCCGGTCGCCACGCACACCGCTTCTCGCCTCCATTGCCGGGCGGTCGGATTTACTCGGAAGCAAGAGCATCTGGGCCATAGGGGGCGACGGCTGGGCCTACGACATAGGATTTGCCGGACTCGACCATGTGGCCGCACAGAACGAGAATGTCAACCTGCTCGTGATGGATACCGAATGCTATTCCAACACCGGCGGCCAGATGTCGAAAGCCACCCCGCTGAGCGCAGTGGCAAAATATGCAGCCGATGGCAAACGGACCGTAAAAAAAGATCTCGGACGGATGATGATGACCTACCGCACTGTATATGTCGCATCAATAGCCCTCGGCGCCGACTACAGCCAGGCCATTACGGCCTTGCGCGAAGCCGAGTCATATCCGGGTGTGTCGATCGTGATCGCCTACTGCCCGTGCATAGCCCACGGAATTCGCAACGGCATGGGACACTCCATGACGGAACAGCGCCGTGCTGTGGCTACCGGCTACTGGCCGCTCTACCGGTTTGATCCGCGACTCGAAGCGCAGGGCAAGAACCCGCTGACCATCGATTCACCCGACCCGCAGACCGACAGCCTTATCGATTTCATCAACGGAGAGGACCGCTATGCCGACCTGAAAATGGTCGATCCCTCCGAGGCCTCGATATTGCAGCCCGATCTGCGCGACCGCAGCGCCATGCTCCACTCGCTGCTCACACGCCAGCCATAACAGCATCCAACGACTGAACCTTTCAGCGCCAAAACATGTTTTTGATAATGTAAACATCGAATTCTTAATACTGTAGCACTATGGACAACATCAACAGCCAGGTGGCCAAACAGGCCGCAGAAGTTTCGGCCGACGCCGCAAAGATAAGCGCACAGGCCGCGAAAGCAGCTGCATCCGAAGAAATGCAGTCCGTCAAGAGCGATGCCTGCCAGCAGAAGCAGAATGTAGCCGACAAGATCGGCGACATCAAGGATCAGGCCGCTGACAAAATCGGTGATATCAAAGACCAGGCCTCCGACAAGATCAACGATCTCAAGGAGCAGGCTGGCGAATTCGCATCACAGGCTTCCGACAAAATCGGCGATCTCAAAGATCAGGCTGCCGACAAGATCTCAGGATTTACCGACAAGCTGAAGGATATGGCAGCCGACGCACTCGAATCAGGCGCCAACGCAGTCCACAATCTGGCTTCAAAACTCAAAGACTGACATTTATTCACAAAAGCAGATCCCGGCCGGTGCAATCCATCGGCCGGGATTTTTCATCCACACCCGTCAGTCGCTCTCTCCCTGCCGGTTGTATCCATCCCACTGAAAAAGTTATCTACAAAAACTGCGAAGTTTTCTACATCATGTCGAAAAGTCGATTTCGACCTTGCACGGCGATTTACTACTTTTGTGGCTTCTAAACGCAGCATATCCCAAAGGGATCATGCATCACATCGTTTTAGTTTCAAAAAATCCTTATGAGCGACATAATCAGACTTTTGCCCGATTCGGTAGCCAATCAGATAGCTGCAGGAGAAGTGATACAGCGCCCTGCGTCTGTTGTCAAAGAACTTGTGGAGAACGCAGTCGACGCCGGCGCCACATCCATACAGATCATCATTCGCGATGCCGGACGCACACTCATACAGGTGGTCGACAACGGATGCGGCATGACCGACACCGACGCACGCATGGCATTCGAACGCCATGCCACATCGAAAATAGCTGCCGCGACCGACCTTTTCAACCTGTCGACCATGGGCTTCAGAGGCGAAGCGCTCGCCTCGATTGCCGCTGTGGCACAGGTGGACCTGCGCACCATGCGCCACGACTCGCAGGTAGGCACACGTCTGATAATCAACGGATCGGTCGTGGAGAGTCAGGAGCCGGAAGCATCGGTACCCGGAAGCAACATGATGGTCAAGAACCTGTTTTTCAACGTCCCCGCACGCCGCAAATTCCTGAAAAAAGACTCGGTTGAGCTTGCCAATATCATGCGCGAATTCGAGCGGCTGGCTCTTGTCAACCCCGAAGTGGAATTCACTCTGATCAACAACGACAGCGTGATGCACCAGCTTCTCAAAGGATCGCTGAAACAACGCATTGTGGATCTTTTCGGCAAAAGCCTTGAGAAACAGATCATACCAATACATACCGAAACCTCCATCGTCAAAATAAGCGGATTTATCGGACTTCCGTCAAGCGGCCGCCGACGCAACGCATTGCAGTATTTCTTTGTCAACGGACGCAACATGCGCCATCCCTATTTCCACAAAGCCACAATGAGCTGCTACGAGCCGTTGATAGCTCCCGACGTACAGCCCAACTACTTCATAAACTTCGAGGTAGACCCGTCGACGATCGATGTCAACATACACCCGACCAAAAACGAAATCAAATTTGAAGACGAACAGGCTATCTGGCAGATACTTGTCGCAGCCATAAAAGAGTCGCTCGGACGCTTCAACGGCATGCCCGGCATCGATTTCTCGACCGACGACGCATCACTGCCGCTTTTCAACCCCAATTTCGAAGCCGACACACAGCTCAATCTCGATCCAGACTACAATCCATTCGAACAACCGGCAGAAATGTCTGACACACCCCATGTCAGCGCCCCCACAAGCTCCGGGCGCACATTCCGGAGCGGCGACGCACTTCGTCAGGCCTCGCGCGACTGGGAACGGCTCTATGAAGGATTCAGCAACGAAAGCAGCCCCACCACAGTGGCCGGAAGCGCCCTCAACTCCATGCCGTCAGAAATGCTCGGCGAGGAATCTCCCGACATATTCGGCGACACAGCTGTATCAGACATGCCGCAGCGCCACTGCATAAGTGTACGCGGCCGTTACATAGTCAGTCCGTCGCGCTCCGGTCTGATGGTCATCGACCAGCACAGAGCACATCTCAGGGTATTGTTCGACCAATTCATGGAGATGTCGTCCGAAGCGTCATTTGCCACACAGCGCATGATGTTCCCGGAGATAGTGAGGCTTTCGCCCGCTCAGGCGGCAGTGCTCGAAAGTCTGCTCCCGGAAGTGTCGGCTATAGGCTTCGACCTGTCGCCGCTTGGCGACGGCGACTGGAGTCTTAACGGCGCTCCGGCAGTGTTGGGCGACGTCAATCCCGTCGACACTCTGCTACGCATCATCGAGGATGAAACCGAAGGCGGCGACAAACCCGCCGACTCACTGCGACAACGGCTGGCGCTGTCGATGGCCTCGGCAGCCGCAGTCCGACCGGGCAAACAGCTGAGCGACGAAGAAATGGATCATCTCATAGCCTCACTGTTCAGCCTCAAGACCCCCAATTATACCCCCGACGGCCGATTGATCGTCAGCATCATCACCATCGATGAACTGGCCAGCCGGCTCTGAAACATTTTTGCTTCATCACTATGCCAGTTTTGCAAAAAATGCCTAAATTTGCACTTGTGAAAACTCTGACACCCCACATACAATACCTTATTGTCAACAATGACTGCGTGGTAATACCCGGATGGGGAGCCCTTGTGGCCTCCGTCAGCCACTCGCGTCTGACGGACGGACGGCTCACGCCGCCCTGTCGTTCGATCGGGTTCAACCAGGCGTTGACCCACACTGACGGAATGCTTGCATCGAGCATCGCCCGCCGCGACGGCATAAGCTATCAGGTGGCCGATTCGATCGTCAGAGATGGAGTGGACGAACTCAGAAACATCTATGACGTCAACGGCGAGGTCAGCATTGACCGGATAGGCACCTTCACACGCGACGACAACGGATCAATGATCTTTTCCCCAGCCGCCGACAGCATCGCAAACTCACCGTATTTCGGACTTCCCGCGCTCGCACTCGCCTCAGAGGAGACTGACATCCCGACAGAACGCACACCGCGTTTCATGCCGTTGCGCAGAGCCATTCGGGTGGCGGCATCCATAGCCGTGCTGACACTGCTCGGATTCGTTTTGTCCACCCCCGTGCTCATCGACCGCCAGAACCACGACTTTGCATCGCTTACCGGCCCGGAGATCACTTCAGGACGTCCTATAGCCATATCGGCTCCCGAAACCGCCGACACCGACATACCGACACTTTACATACAGATGCCACCGGCCGACGCCGTGGCAACCTGTGAGGACGCTGCGCCGGTCAAGCCCGCCGACCATAAATATTTTCTTGTTGTGGCATCGCACGCCACACGCCGTCAGGCCGAAGACTATATAGCCGCACGAAGCACCGAACAGCTCGAAATACTTGAACGCGACGGACGCTTCCGCGTATACGCCGCCACAGGAGCCACCATCGAAGAAGCACAGCGCCCGATGAACGATCAGGCTTTCAATAGTCTGCATCCCGACGGCTGGGTGTATCGCGCGCGCTGAACCACCGACACACGACATACCAACCGTAACCATATTCAAGCCATGTCATCACCATCATTCCACGACTTGATCATAAACCGTCGCAGCATACGCCGTTACACCGATGAGCCTGTGGCTGCCGACGACGTGCGTCTTATACTTGAGGCCGGCCTGATGTCTCCCACATCGAAAAGCTCACGCTCGTGGCAGTTCATCGCCGTCGATGACAAGGATATGCTGCAGCGTCTGGCACAGTGTAAGCCGCTGGGCGCAGCACCGATCGGAGCCTGTCCGCTGGCCATCGTGGTAGTGGGCGACTCCACCAAGTCTGATCCGTGGATCGAGGACGCTTCGGTGGCTGCCATAATGATGCAGCTGCAGGCCGCAGATCTCGGACTCGGATCATGCTGGATACAGGTAAGAGGACGCATGACAGCCGACCAGACACTGTCGGAAGAGTATGTGGCCGAACTGCTCGGCATACCCGAACAGCTCAACACACTCTGCATCATAACCATCGGACATAAGGACGAGCAACGCAAGCCCATCGACCCGTCGCGGCTCGAGTGGGAAAAGGTGCATATCGGATCATGGCTGTGATCATCGGAGCCGGGAATGTAGCCTCGGCGCTTGCTCCGGCTCTTGAGACCGCCGGCCTCGAAATCAGTCAGATATGGAGCCGCAACCCCGACAATGCAGCCCGTCTTGCCTCCACCCTTAAAATTCCGGCGCAGCCCATAGCGGATCTGTCGCAGATCCGACAGGGAGAGGATCTCTACCTTGTGTCGGTAACCGACGATGCCATACGCCCAATAGCCCAACGGATGAAGGGATTCGGCGGCCTGTGGGCGCACACCTCCGGATCAGTAGACGCCGACGTGCTGTCGGACATCACCGATACCTACGGAGTGTTTTATCCATTGCAGACATTCACACGCGGCATAACTGTGGAAATGAGCGAAGTGCCGCTCTACATCGAAGGATCCGACGCTGCATCGCGACAGAGCCTGCTCGAAATCGCCGGCCGCATAAGCCGGCGTGTGAGCCTCGCCGACAGTTCACGCCGGCGGCGGCTGCATGCGGCGGCAGTGTTCGCCTGCAACTTTGTCAACTACATGTGGAGTGTGGCCGACGACATACTCCGCGAAGAGGGCGATGACATCAGCGTACTGTTCCCCCTGATAGAGGAAACGATGCGCAAGATGGAGGCCACAGGCGATCCGGCCGCAGTGCAGACCGGGCCGGCACGCCGCAACGACAAGGGAGTGATGGATGGACACGCCCGACTGCTTTCGCCCGAACACTCAGAACTCTACCGCACCGTTTCCGAAAAAATCATCAACCGATACCACCCCAATGAGCGCGATCAATTATGACTTGAGCAAGATACGCGGCATGGCGTTTGATATCGACGGCGTTCTCTCTCCGTCGACAATACCCATGGATATCAACGGCAACCCGCAGAGAATGGTCAATATCAAGGACGGCTACGCACTTCAGCTCGCAGTGAAGCGCGGGCTTAGAATTGCGATCATCAGCGGCGCCGACAGCCCGGCTCTGCGCGTCAGATATGCCGGACTCGGCATCACCGACATATATCTGAAAGCCTCTGTCAAGCTCCCCGTGCTTACCGACTGGATGGCAAAGGAGGGACTTACGCCTGATGAGGTGGCATATACCGGCGACGACATACCCGACATAGAGGCCATGCGCCATGCCGGACTCGCCATAGCACCGGCCGATGCAGCCCCCGAAGTGAAAGAGACCGCCGGCTACATATCGCCTGTGGCGGGAGGTTACGGAGTGGCGCGCGACCTGATCGAACAGGTGCTTCGCGATCGTGGAGAATGGATGTCTGATGCCAAAGCATTCGGATGGTAACAACGCTAAGAGGCTATATGGAAAATCCGCTTGAAAATCTGAAACGCTACAATGTGAAGCTCGCAAGCGCTTCTCCGCGACGCAGAGAGCTGCTCGGGATGCTGGGCATAGAGTTTGAAGTGATGCGCGGCATCGAGGTCGAAGAGTCATATCCGTCGACAATCGCGCTCGACTACGTTCCCGAATACCTCGCACGCAAGAAAGCGGCCGCCTACGCCCTGCAGGCCTCCCCCGACGATCTGATCATCACAGCCGACACTGTGGTGATACTCGGAGGCGAAGTTCTCGGCAAGCCCAAGAGCGACGAGGATGCCCGGCTGATGCTAAAGCTGATGTCAAACCGCGTGCATCAGGTAGTGACAGGCGTTGCCGTTGTGGCCGACGGAGAGATCCACAGCCTCTCGGCATCGACTTTCGTTGAGTTCGCGCCACTGACAGAAGAGGAAATCATCTGGTATGTCGACCAATACCGTCCGCTCGACAAAGCCGGATCATACGGCATACAGGAGTGGATCGGGGCTGTAGGCGTGAGCCGTATCGACGGAAGCTTTTACAACGTGATGGGGTTGCCCGTACACCGGCTATACACACTCCTCAAATCACTCTGATCCGGCCGTCGGAGAAGCGACGAAACGCATTCCCGGCGAAGACGCCACCGGAGAGAGATCGACACTGCCGGCCGGCAACCGGCTGTCAGTCTTGACCGACAGCAACATATTCCGTCCCAGACGATTGTAGACATATTTGGCCACAACACCCATCGTCATTCTCACGTTGGCTTCGACACACGGCACTATGCCAAGCCGAGCGCCCGACGTTTCACACTCTGTCATCATGTCGACACCGACCCATCCGTCGTAATACGGAGCAATCACCGACGATACCGCTCCGGCAAGCGGATCAGCCCATCCGCGCGGATCGATACCAAGATGACTCACTATCGCATCATCCGAAGCGATCATATTGCCGAGATAGCGTCCTCCGGCATCGGTATGAAAGCCCGACAAAGCCTCGAACACCGCTTTACCACCGGCACATCTGAACAGCATTGCGAAATCCGACACCTTATTGCGGCTGCGCTCCACCATGACACTCCCCTGCCGTCGGATAAACCCATCGACATATCGCAAAAGAGTGGAGCGGTTAAGACGTCGGACATCAAACACTCCGCGACCGCTGCTCGACCACGGCAGCTTGATGAAAGCATTGCCGCCAAAACGACCGATAGCCTGCAATGCCTCCTCCCGGCTACGAGCCTCTACCGGCAGCGAGTCATCTGAAACCCCGAGCCGGGTCAACAGGCTGACAGACACGCTTCGATGACTGATCCGACGAATATCATCCATGCTTGCTGCCGACGGCAAAACTTCACTCCGCACACCGGCCATGGCCAACCGTCTTAACGCAGCATGACTCCATCCCCATGGCTCACAGCCATCCACCGCCGCAAAATCGCCGGCCGATCCCACTACGGATTTCAGCCCGAAGTCACGTCCAAGAGATTCGGTTCCATGACAGTCCGCATCCGATGCCATGACAACATCGCCCGGATCGCCCCACCACATAGGCAACAACGCTCCGGCACGCGCAAGAGCCACAGCCGCCGGAGGCGGAGTGTAGCACGCCCTGCCATCGGCAAGCGCAAGATCATTTTCAGGATTAAACAACAATGCTTTTCGCATAATACCGCACACAGGGATATCAACGAACCTGTATCGAATCGACCGGCAGAGATACCGGCCTAGGCACAGCAACGATACTGTCGGACACGGAAGCCGCCGCCTGAACCGGCTTAGCGGCCGTCCGAACCTTATCGGATTCTGCAGCCCCCGAAGGCCGGTCAGCATCAGCCTGCTCCGACCCTGTCTGGCGCACCTTGCGTATCTCCTTGCGCCGACGCGTGGCCTCGGCAGCCTCAGGAGCCGGAATCTCCGAACGCATCAGATCAAGCTGACTCTGCGGCACCTCGAACACATCGTCAGGCGACACAGGGCGCATATCCTCATACCATGCAAACCGCTGGAGAAAATAAGAATTACGCTTCGCCAGATACAGCGGCGTAACTTTGCCTGTAGTAGCCGGACGGAAATGTACCGACTCTATGTCGTTGTCGCGAAAATAGGCATCCATTTCCGAGCTTTCCACATAGGCATACTTGTTGTAGGTGGAATCGCTCTCCATCGGGAACATGATGAGCATCACATTGCCCTCGGCATACAGACGGCTTATGGTAGAGTCATTGAACCATGTGGTCATTTCCGAAGCGCTCATCTGCTGATAACAGTCCTCGGCGATATGCTCTGCCGTGAAACCGAATTCAGGCAGACGCGCCCAGTCGACCGTAGAATCATTGACATGAACCTCGATAATATTGCCGAACACCTGACGGCGTCCGCTCCATACCACCGGATGATGATACATGTGCATGAGCGAATCGCGCTCCGTAGAGCTTAACGAATCGCATATACCCTGCATGTCGGACCGGAAAAAACGCACATTGCGATAGACATTCATCACCCGGGATGAATCCGTATCGACGTAAGCATAGATGGTATCACCGTGAAGATAGAGCGTGTCGGCGCCGGAATATTCTTTGGCCAATGCTCTGCCTGTAACAAAAGCACTGTCGGACAATTCATTGTACCATCCGTAATCGCCATGAAGCGATGACTTTCTGGCCGAATCCATGAGCACCATGTCGCCGAAAGCCTCGCCGATACCCCGGTTACGGTCATAAAACAGCGTATCGCCGGTCAACGTATTGCCCTGATTGGTAATCACCAGAGAGCGCCGGTAAAGATCGGCCAGTCCGGTGAGCGTATTGTATTTGCCCGACGAAGACAGTATCTCTCCGTCGGCACTCACTATTCTCGTGCGGGCTATCAGCTCACAAAGATGCGTGCCGGTATTGTACACGAGCGAATCGGTGTACATACGCAGTGTGTCTTTGCCGTTGGGAGCCTCAAGATCCACATTGTAGTAAAAATAGGCATACTTCGTATCCGGATGATATTCACCTTCGAGAGATCGCAGCCTGTTGACCGCATCGTCAAGCACACCGCCTACATTGTAGAATCCGATATTGGATGCGAGATCATAATTGAACACGTCGGTCGACAGCTTCACGTCGCGGTTTATGAGCCTGACCTTTTTACCCGGATAGGCATAGAGCACCGCCATCTCGTCGACGCCGGAATACTCAAGTTCGTCGGCATATACAAACAGCGTGTCGCCCTGCTCCATGCGCACATTGCTGAATGCGTCGAACGAATTGGCAGCTTCATAGAAATGCGCGCTGTCGCAGTACATGAACATGTCGTTTTTGCGAAACACCACATTCCCGGTAAGCACCTGATACTGCGAATCGGGCGCTACACCCGGCTGCTCAAGATAGCTCCACGTATCGGCATGCTCGAGAAACACCTTGCCCTCCTGATACCGGTCGGCGCCGGGTATCACCGGGCGGAGCTGCTGCGTGTCGGCCGGAGCCGCAACAGCCGGAGCCGATACCCCCGACGATGACGACGAGGCTATCATCGGCGGCAATGCCAGAACCGCAAATACGACTATGGCCGCGACCTGACGAAGCGACAGTTTCATTGACCTATGAGCCGACATAGTATCCCGTATTTAGAGCCCTCGAATGTATAGCGAAACCATGACCTTGGAAGCCGGAGACTGCATTATTTCTCCTTGATCCAGCCTTCGTGGGAAAACTCACAATTGCGCCATCCGTCCTCTATGCGCACATACGTCTGGGCTATCTTCTGCCTGAGCCACTCGCGTATGGTCTTCTCATTGAGCGACTGCTCGTACATCGAGAGCAGCAGCTGATAATCGTCCGACAGATTGGCCTTGTGACCCTCGATACGGGCTGTCAGCTTGACGACCGACACCACTTCGCGGTTGAGCTTCTGGTCTATCATCAGGAACGGTTTGGAAATCTCGCCGGGCTGCAGCTGGCTCACCTGCTTGGCTATGTCCTGAGGAAGATCCTTCATCTCAAAACGCGTCGTGCCATCCTTGTCATTTACCATGATACCCTTGTTGTAGCGCGTATCCTTGTCCTGAGAGAGGTAGCTCACCACCTCGTCAAACTTAAACCGTTTATGATCTACGATATCCGTACGGAGCGAGTCGAGACGCTGCATTGCCTCGTTTATGTCATTGTCCGACACCTTGGGCCGCAGCAGTATATGACGTGTATTGATACGATTGCCTCGTTTTTCGACAAGCTGGATGATGTGATATCCATATTCCGACTCCACGATGCGCGACACCTTGCGGGTATCGTTGAGATTGAACGCCACGGCAGCATATTCGGGATCAAGCTCTCCACGTCCGAGGAAGCCGGTCTCGCCGCCACGCATGGCAGTGCCGACATCTTCGGAATACAATATGGCAAGTGTCGACATCTCACTCTCACCCTTGTTGATCCGCTCGGTGAAGTCGCGCAGACGCGATTTCACATCCTCTATCTCCTGACGCGGTATGGTCGGATGGAATGTTATCACCTGCACTTCCACCTGCAGAGGCACGTATGGCACACTGTCGGCCGGGAGCTGCTGGAAATATTTTCTGACGTCGGAGGGAGTCACTTTCAGATCCTTGGTGAGCGACCGCTGCACTTCACGCACACGATAAGTGTTCTTGATATTCTCAAGCATCTGCTGTTTTATGTCGGGCATGGAGCGACGGAAATATTCCTCGACCTTTTCTTTCGAGCCAAACTGGTTGACAAACTGGTTTATACGGGCATCGACCTCGGCCATGACCATCGCGTCGGACACCTCCACTGTATCGATATCGGCCTGATGCAGATAAAGTTTCTCGACTGCTATCATCTCGGGCACGACACAGTAAGGATCGCCCTTGATAGGAGTCTGCTGATAAATCAGATTGTTATAATAGTCTTCGATCTCCGATTTCCAGATGGGCTGGTCGCCCACAACCCATGCCACCTCTTCGGCCACATTGTTCTGAGCGTTGATAGCCACCGCCGTAAACAGCATGGCGGCAAACGAAATAATGTTTCGAAATTTCACTGTGTAGGTATTTGTGGGAAACAATGGGGCAAATTTAGTGAAAAATGTTGAGAGCGCTGCAACCGCCTTTATAAAAAAAGATAAAATCCGATTTTCCGACAACACATGCAATATCGCGCATTATGGCACGTTATCAATCGTGATGGACGTCATTAGGAAAACACTCTTGAGCATAGCCGCCTTCACTGCAGCCACAGCCGGCGCGGCCGATTTCGGCCACGGACCGCTCAACCGCCCTTATTCCGACGGCAGAGCGTGGCATCTCGGCTTTTCAGTGGGAGTACACGCGCAGGATCTGTCCCTGACCCACAGCGGATACATCACCGACGACGGGCGCACATGGTTTATGGATCAGCCCTCGCATTCGCCCGGATTCTGCGTGGGCGGCCTGATCGACATGCGCCTCAACGACTACTTCAACCTGCGCATAGCCCCCGGCCTGTGGATGGGCAACCGAGAGATAAAGATGCTCGACACCACAACGGGCGAAGAACAGAAGCAGAACATGAAATCAACGTTTGTCGTGGTGCCCGTCGACATCAAATTCTCATCGGTGCGCTATCTCAATTCACGGCCCTATATCACAGCCGGAATCATGCCGGCGGTCGATGTTGCGAAAAAACGCAATGATTTCATCAAACTCAAGCCCGCCGACATATACCTGACCATGGGGCTTGGATGCGACTTCTATCTGCCCTACTTCAAACTCAACCCGGAGATCAGATTCTGCCTCGGACTGACCGACGTGCTGCAACGTCGGCGTCCCGACCTGGCTGATGATCCGCAACGCATGGATATCACCCGATCGCTGCTGAAAGCACGGTCGAAAATGATCGTACTCACTTTCTATTTCGAATGATGCGCCGCCTTTACACATCTCTGGCCTTAGGACTCTCGCTATCGTCAGCGCCGGTCATCGCGCAGACCGATCCTCTGCTGTCGCAGTACTATGAGGTAAAATCATTCTACAATCCAGCAGCTACCGGCACAACCGACCTGATGCGTTTCAGGTTAGGCTCACGCATGCAATGGACCGGCATAGACAATGCTCCACGCGCATTCATCGGCGTAGCCGACTCCCCGTTTCGCCTCACAGGCAAGCGTTTCGGAGCCGGAATCGCCATCCGTCAGGAAAAGCAGGGACTCTACGACGATCTCAACATGGGACTGCAGCTGAGCTATCACATCAAACTGGCTGGAGGCTACCTCGCGATAGGAGTGCAGCCGGGAGTGCTCAACGAAAAGTTCAGAGGATCGGAAGTCTACATACCTGCCGACGACGAATATCACGACGACACGGACGAAGCTATACCACGGGTGGACGTCAGTGGATCAGCGCTCGACATCGGAGCCGGCATATATTACAGCCGACGCAACTTCTGGGCATCCGCATCCATGACCCATCTTAATGCGCCTACGGTCACATTCTCAACCGATTCACCGGTCACATCACGTGCCGGCGAAGACGAATCAGACGAAAACGGATCATCCTCTTCCTCCGGAAGCAACGGAAGCGCCGGAGAATACGAGTTCCAGGCCCGCCGCACACTATATCTGATGACCGGAGGCAATATTCCGATAAGTTCCACGTTATTTGAACTGATGCCCTCCGCCATGATGGCCACCGACTTCAGATTCACACGACTTTCACTGACAGCGCGACTGCGGTGGAAAAAGATGGTATCGCTGGGAGTCGGATATCGTCACGACGATACGCTGAGCGTCAGCCTGTCGGGCGAATTCCGCGGGTTCTTTCTCGGATATGCCTACGACTATCCCACCGGCAAGATATCCGTGGCAAGCTCCGGAAGCCACGAGATATTCGCAGGCTATGCGATGAAACTTGATCTGGGCGAAAAAAACCGCCATAAGCAGAAAAGCATCAGATTTATGTAAACAACGACATACAGCATAATACATAGTATGACATCAGACTTTAGGACATATATCGCTGCAGCCACGGCTTCGATCGTGCTGGCCTCATGCGCTTCAGGAAGCCGCAACGCATCGGGCGGCGAACTGACAGGCGTGGGCGCAGCTACATGGGCCGAACCCGCTCCCTACGGAATGGCACTCGTAGACCGCGGATCAATCAAAGCCGGCCCGCAGGAGTCCGATTCGCTCTGGGGACTCCGGGCCGACGCACACGGCATTTCGGTCGACGCCTTCTGGATGGATGAAACCGAAGTGACAAACGCCGAATACAAACAATTTGTATTCTGGGTGCGCGACTCCATCATACGCGAGCGCCTCGCCGATCCGGCCTACGGAGGCAATGAGGAATACAAGATCGACGAAGACCGCGACGGAAATCCGGTGACGCCACATCTCAACTGGGCCAAGCCGATACCATGGCGCAATCCCGACGAAGACGAGCAGAGAGCCATCGAAAGCCTCTACCGCACCAACCCTATCACCGGAGCACGCGAGCTTGACGACACACAGCTCAACTACCGGTACGAAGTCTACGACCAGTCGGAAGCCGTCAGACGCAAATACCGTCGCGACCCGCGCCGTCGCGAATACAACACCGACCGCCCTGTGCCGACCGACGTGCCGGTAATAACAAAAGACACCGCATGGATCGACGAGGACGGCGAAATCATACGCCGCACAATATCGCGTGCGCTCTCAAGCGAATACGACTTTGTCAACACCTATATTGTCAACGTGTACCCCGACACTACGGCGTGGATCAACGACTTTGACAACGCCTACAACGAGCCGTACGTGAGAATGTATTTCTCCCACGGCGGCTACAACGATTATCCAGTGGTAGGAGTCAGCTGGGAGCAGGCCAATGCCTTCGCCGCATGGCGCACGGCATTCCTCCGTCGCTCGATAGGCCGAGAGGGCGTATATATTGAGCCATACCGCCTCCCCACCGAAGCCGAATGGGAGTATGCCGCCAGAGCCGGCGTCAGCGACAATAAATATCCCTGGGAAGGCGATCTGCCACTGACAGAGGAAAAAGGGTGCTTCTATGCCAATTTCAAGCCACAGGAGGGCAACTATGTGCAGGACGGACATATCATAACATCACGGGTAGGGACATACGCTCCCAATGATTTCGGACTCTACGACATGGCCGGCAACGTCAGCGAATGGACATCCACAGCCTACACCGAGAGCGTAAGCACCATCAAGAGCGATCTCAACCCGGAATACCGCTACAATGCCGCACCCGACGACCCCTACCGCCTGAAACGCAAGATAGTGCGCGGAGGATCATGGAAAGATGTGGCACACAACATCAGATCAGACATACGCATGTGGGAATACCAGAACGAACAGCGATCGTTCATCGGCTTCCGGTGTGTGCGCACCAACATAGGATTCGCCCAAGGTCAGGGCGGCAACAAAAAAAGAAAATGATTATGGGAAAGATCAAACGATACCGCAACGTAGTGGAGCGCTTCCTCTCCGGTGAGAACGGACAGCGTTTCTTCAATATAGCCTACTCTCTTGGCGCTGCCATCGTCATACTCGGCGCCCTGTTCAAGATACTCCATCTTTCAGGGGGCGACACACTGCTGTCGATCGGCATGGGCACGGAGGTGATGATGTTCATACTTACAGCTTTCGACCGTCCCCCGCGCGAACCCGACTGGGAACATATCCTGACCGGCAGCCATACCGTGGCAGAAGGGGCCGCGACGACAATCCAGCCTGCTTCAACACCCGCCGGCACTGCGCCACTACAGAATGACTCACCAGCCGCACCACAACGATCCGCAGCACCACGACAGGCGGAAGCGCAGCATACCGTCTTCGCCACTGCCTCCGGACAGCATGCAGTCATAGCCGCAGGGACTCCGACAACGGCCGGCGGACAGACACCGTTCCCGGCCGAGGCATCCGCACAGATTGAGCAGAGCGTCAAAACCCTCGGAGAAACACTCGACGGATATATCGAACAGATGACCACGCTCAACCGCAACATATCCGGGCTCAACACCATCTATGACGTGCAACTTCGCAACGTGGCAGCGCAGCTCGACGCATTCGACAGCGTCAACCGCGGCATGACCGACATGCGCCGGATGTATGAGGAAACAGCCCGACGGAGCGAGCAATACCATCAGGAAGCGGAAAAACTCACCTCACACATGCAGCAGCTCAACCTGATCTACGAACGCATGCTTCAGGCAATGACAGTCAACATGTCGAACAGGCAGACGTCGGCCACAAATCCCGACTGATCCGATGGCATCCTCAGGATCACGCATGTCGCCGCGTCAGAAGATGATAAACCTCATGTATATCGTCCTGACAGCCATGCTTGCGCTCAATGTTTCAAGCGACGTGCTCGACGGCTTCACGCAGGTTGAGGAGGGACTCGACCTGTCGAACCAGACCGTAGCCCGCCGCAACGATGCTGTATATCATACTCTCGCCACTGCAGCCGACAATAATCCCGACAAAGCCGCCGGGTGGCACCGGCGCGCGAAAGAGCTGCGCGACGAAGCATCACGGCTTGTGGGCATGATCGACTCACTCAAACTCGCAATTGTGCGGTATGTCGACGGCGACGACGCAACACTCGACCATATCGACAACCGCGAAAATCTTGAGGCGTCGTCGGTCGTGATGCTCAATCCGTTGACCCGCAACGGAGAGCGGCTACGCCACAGCATAGAATCGTTCCGCACCATTGCCGCCGAAGCGGTCAGCGACTCCATAAAACGCCGCGGCATAGCGTCGATGCTGTCGACCGACGGGAAACGCACCGAAGGATCCGACGTGGAACGCCGCTGGGAGAACATCCGCTTCGAGAATCAGCCCGTGGTGGCGGCGGTGGCGCTGCTCACCAAGCTGCAGAACGACATCCTGTATTCCGAAGGCGAGGCCCTGTCGTCGCTGCTTGCGTCGGTCGACGCCGGCGACGTCCGCGTCAACTCTCTGAAAGCGTTTGTCATACCCGAATCGCGCTACGTGATGCGCGGCAGCCGGTATTCGGCCGACATAGTGCTTGCAGCACTCGACACGACGGCACGTCCGGTAATGGTGATCGGAGGCCGACGCTATGAACCCGGAGTGGCAAGATATGAATTCTCACCGGCTGCAAGCGGAGAATTCACACTGAAAGGATCGCTCGAGGTGCCGCTTGGCGACGGCTCCGTGGCGAGCCATCCTTTTGAATCGGGATATACTGTTATCGAGCCGACAGCAGCCGTTTCGGCCACCATGATGAATGTGCTCTACGCAGGCATAGACAACCCCATTGAGATAGCCGTTCCCGGCGCTGCAACCGAACAGGTCACCGCTACAATGACCGGCGGACAGCTAACACGCAATGCCGGACACTGGAACGCACGCCCCGACGCCAAAGTATCGGAAGCCGTGATCAAAGTCAGCGTCAACGGCCACGGAGCCGTACAGCCTGTGGCTACCCACACATTCAAGGTGAGGCAGCTTCCCGATCCATCGGCCTACATCGCCGTCGGATCGGCCGACGGACGCACCGAACGCTACAAGGGAGGACGTCCGATAGCCAAGGCGTCACTGCTTGCCTCAAAGGGACTCGGAGCGGCGATCGATGACGGAGTGCTTGACATCGACTTCAAAGTCCAGTCGTTCGAAACAGTATTTTTCGACTCGATGGGCAACGCCCTGCTTGAAAAATCGGACGGAGCCGACTTCTCGCGCCGTCAGCTCGAACAGTTCCGGCGCCTCTCGCGAGGAAAACGCTTCTTCATATCACGCATCAAAGCCATCGGACCCGACGGGTCAGAACGCACCCTCAGCCCGGTGGAAGTAATAGTCAACTGACCAAATCCATTATCAGGAAATGAAACGCATACTCACAGCCATAATAATAATGTCGGCAGCAATGCCCTGCATCATGGCGCAGAAAAGCGTCAGCAGCGGCATCAGCCGTAAAAGCGCCACCTCCGATACACACCGCACAACAGCACGCGGCGGCGTCAATACGGCTGCCGGCAGCGCCACCGAGGTAAAAACGACTGATCCGGCATGGATGAATGTCGTGTACCGATCGCTTGACCTCAACGATCCGGCCAACGCAGTGCTGTATTATCCCGAAGAGGCCGCCGACGGCCAGGACAATCTCTTCAGGCTGATGCTACGACTTATCGCCGGCAATAACATTACGGCCTACGAGTATCTCGACGGCCGTGAAAACTTCAGCGAAACCAACCGGCTGAACGTAAAGGATATGCTCGACCGCTTCCAGATCATGCACACCGACGCCAAAGGATCGACCGAACGACGCCCTCTCTACGAGATCGCCGATGTGGACATGCCTTCGACCGAAATACTCAGCTACTTCATCATCGAAAGCAATGAATTCGACCGTCGCGACTCGCGCATGCGCCGCCGCATAGAGGCCATATGTCCGGTGCTCCACCGCACCGAAGAGTTCGGACAGGAAGCTGTCAGATATCCGATGTTCTGGGTGAGATATGACGATCTGAAACCGCATCTAGCTCTTACATCGGTGTTTCTGAGCGATGAAAATCACGTGGCGTCATCAACTCTCGAAGACTATTTCAACCTCAATCTCTACAACGGCGAGATATTCAAGACTCGCAATCTGCGCAACAAGTCGATGTCGCAGCTATATCCCGATCCCGACGATCTGAAACATGCACGCGACAGCATAGACAAGCGCATCGACGCTTTTGCCGACGCCCTGTGGGTGCCCGATCCCGAAGAAATCGCCCGACGTGAAGAGATGAAAGCCGCATCCGACACCACGACCGCAGCTACAGCCGACGCACCAAAGTCGCGACGGATCTCGGCAGCGCGTGGCGCCTCTAAGAAAGCTGACAAAACTGTCAAGAAAAAGTCGCGCAGTCGACGCTCCACTCCCGCTGCAACACGTAGCGTGCGCAACAGGCGCAAATGAGATGACGCAAGATAGAAATTATTGAAACAACTGACGGCACTGTACGGGATTCAACCCCGGATACAGCGCCGTCAGTTTATTATGCAGTTGGAAAAAAACGTCAGTACCGTCCATCAATCAGGACGACGGAATATATGCGCGCCAAGCGCATTCAGGCGATTGTCGATATCCTCATAGCCACGGTCGATCTGGGAGATATTGCCTATCTCGCTCGTGCCTTTGGCCGACATGGCCGCCAGCAGCAGAGCAATGCCCGCACGGATGTCGGGCGACAGCATACGGTTGGCCTTCAGAGTGTTTTTGTGGTCAAGACCGATCACGACAGCACGGTGCGGATCGCACAGCATTATCTGTGCACCCATATCGATCAGACGGTCGACGAAGAACAGACGGCTCTCGAACATCTTCTGATGTATCAGCACCGAGCCGCGACATTGCGTGGCCACTACGAGCATCACCGACAGCAGGTCGGGCGTTAGCCCCGGCCATGGCGCGTCGGCGATATTCAGTATCGAGCCGTCGAGCGCAGTTTCTATCTCATAAACATCCTGCGCCGGCACATATATATCGTCGCCGCGACGCTCAAGCGCGATACCCAGCCGGCGGAAACTGTCGGGAATGATGCCAAGATTGTCATACGACACATTCTTGACCGTGATCTCGCTCGAGTTGAGCGCTGCCATGCCTATGAAACTGCCCACCTCGATCATGTCGGGCAATATACGGTGTTCGGCGCCGTGAAGCCGCTCCGCGCCATGTATGGTCAGCAGATTCGATGCTATACCCTCTATTTCCAGTCCCATGGCCGATAGCAACCGACACAGCTGCTGCACGTATGGTTCACAGGCGGCGTTGTATATCGTAGTGGTGCCATGAGCCAAAGCCGCAGCCATGATGATATTGGCCGTGCCGGTGACCGACGCCTCGTCGAGCAGCATATATGTGCCGTGAAGCCCCCCTTCGGGCGCAGTAAGACGATATGCCCGCTTGGCTTCGTCGTAATCGAGCGAAGCCCCGAGATTCATCATTCCGGTGATATGTGTATCAACCTTGCGCCGACCGATCTTGTCGCCGCCAGGCTTGGCGAAAAACGCCTCTCCGAAACGCGCCAGCAGCGGACCGACCACGAGCACCGACCCGCGGAGCGACGCGCAACGCCTCACGAAATCCTCCGACGTGATATAGTCAGTGTCGATATCGTCGGCCTTGAACAGATAGTCGCCCTTGCCCCTGCGCTCCACCTTCACTCCCATACACTCAAGCAGTCCGATAAGATTGCGCACATCGAGTATCTCCGGGATGTTTGTGACATGAACCTCTTCCGGCGTAAGCAGACAAGCGCTTATGATCTGAAGCGACTCGTTTTTGGCTCCCTGTGGTTCGATCTCTCCGGCAAGCCTGTGGCCGCCCTCAATTACAAAAGTGCTCATCTATGGTTTGTTTTGGGGTGATATTACATGTTCTACTTCAGGATGGAGCGTGATGCCGAAGCGCTTGCCTACAGCCTCGGTGATGTCGCGCTGCATCTCTATGATCTCCTGCGGCTCGGCGCGCCCCGTGAGATTGACTATTATAAGCGGCTGGCGCGACCACACGGCCACATTGCCCCGCTCCATGCCCTTGAATCCGCACTGCTCTATAAGCCATGCCGCCGGAATCTTGACTTTCGATTCGGGAAGGTCATAGTGGGGAGGAAGGGTGTCATACCGAGCCGCGATGCGTTCAAACAGACTCCTGTCGACTACCGGGTTTTTGAAGAAACTGCCGGCGCTGCCAAATTCATCGACCGCAGGCAGCTTAGCATCGCGCACTGCAATGACAGCCTCACGCACCGACAGCGGCGTAGGCTCCTTGTCGCCAAGCGACGCACGAAGATTGCCGTAATCCAGACGCGGACCCGCTCCGGCGGGCAGACGGAAGCGTACCGAGGTGACGATATACCGCCCGGCCGCTTCCGGAGTCTTGAACACCGACATGCGGTAGCCGTATCGGCAGTCCGACGCCGTGAAAGCCACTTCACGACGCTCCGCGGTATCGTAGCACAACACTTCGTCGATTATGTCGGCCACTTCGACGCCGTAGGCACCGATGTTCTGCACAGCAGCAGCCCCGACCTGCCCCGGAATCGCCGAGAGATTTTCCATGCCAGAGATACCGGCACGGCAGACGTGAGCCACGACATCGTCAAAAATCAGTCCGGCACCGGCCGTCAGCAGAAAGTCGCCGTTATTGTCGATTCCGGCCTCCATGTCGAGCACCCGCGAATGCAGCAATGCTCCGTCGTAGTCGCCCTCAAACAGCAGATTGCTCCCCTCCCCTATGGCCTTGAAGGGGAGATCGCCTATCTGCCGCATAATTTCAGGCAGATCGCCGGCCGATGTGTATTCTATCCATCTGGCACACTTCACACGCATACCGAAAGTATTGTGGCGTGTCAGATCAAAATCTTTCAATTCGGTTATCATATCGCAAAAATAACCAATTTTGCCATTACGACAAAATCAGAGCCGATTACTTTTTTCGACCACATCGGCTTTGAGATCTCCGAAACACACAGCGCGTTCAATTAATATATTTTAACCCCCAAACATATCTTGCTGTCGTCGCGTCTGAATATCTTTGCAAAATGGCTACAGACCAAGAATACCCCCTACAGCTCCGCGATATTTCGCTCGGATACACATCCGGTGGCAACACCAAGACAGTGGCGTCGTGCATCAGCGCGTCACTTGACCGCGGCGGACTAACATGCCTTCTCGGCCCCAACGGCGCCGGAAAATCCACACTCCTGCGCACACTCACCGGACTGCTCCGACCGCTTGCCGGGACAATTGAGATCAACGGCAGCAGTCTTGAGAGCTATTCAAGCAGCGAGCTTTCGAAACTTGTCAGCGTTGTGCTTACCGACCGTTTCAACCTGCCCGACATGACCGCACGCCAGCTCGTGGCACTCGGGCGCAGCCCGTATACAGGTTTCTGGGGACGTATGTCGGACAACGACGAGCGCGAAGTGGATGAAGTTATGGCCCTCACCGGCATCACCGATCTGGCACAACGCAGCGTCGACACACTGTCGGACGGCGAACGTCAGAAAGTAATGATAGCCAAAGCCCTCGCACAGCACACACCGATCATACTGCTCGACGAGCCTACGGCGTTTCTCGACTATCCGAGCAAGGTGGAGACCATGAGCCTGCTGCATACGCTCGCAGCCGAACGCGGCAAGACCATTCTGCTCACCACTCACGACGTAGAGATAGCCCTGCAGCTGGCCGACCGCATCTGGATGCTCGGCAATGGAGTTTTTGTCGACGGCACGCCCGAGGATATGATGCTTTCTGGTCGACTCGCGGAATTTTTCTGCAGCTCAGCAATAACATTTGACGCCTCGACGGCCACATTCCGCATCGCACTCCCGGTTTCAGAAAGGATAGTCACCATATCGGGATCAGGAGCGGCGTTCAACCTCACTGCCCGGGCGCTGCGCCGCACAGGCTACCGGGTGACTGAAACAGACTCTGCCGCCCTGCCGGAGATCATGGCCACCGACCAAGGCATCACACTCAACGGTCAGCCCGTAAGCTCTATAGCCGAATTGCTTCAGAAGCTCTGAACACGCATCAGTAAAACACAACGACAGTCCCCGCACATCTCCGACCTCGTGGCCGACATGTGCGGGGACTGCTGTATCGATATCGTGCCTGACGCCCGGCTCTGAATGGTTTACTTAATTATGCCGTGGGCGCGGAACACCTTCTGTATCTTTTCAAGCGCCGTGGTCACCTGATCCTTGGAGTGTGTGGCCATGAGGCTGAAACGAATCAGGGTATCGTGGGGAGCGACAGCCGGCGAAACGACCGGATTGACGAAGATGCCCTCCTCGAGAAGGTCGCGTGTGATGGCGAATGTCTTGAAATTGTCGCGCACGAAAAGCGGTATGATCGGCGTCGACGTGTGGCCTATCTCGCAGCCCATGTTGCGGAAACCGTCGAGAGCATAGTTGGTAAGCTCCCAGAGGTTTTCCTGACGCTCAGGCTCGCTCTGCATGATCTCCATGGCCTTGAGAGCCGCGGCAGTCGATGCCGGAGTGATGCTTGCAGTGAAGATGTAGGAGCGCGAGTGATGACGGAGGAAGTTGGTGATCTCCTTGTCGGTGGCTATAAATCCGCCGAGCGACGCAAACGACTTGGAGAACGTGCCCATAATGAGATCTACATCGTCGGCCACGCCAAAATGATGGCAGACGCCACGTCCGCCCGGACCGAACACGCCTATGCCGTGCGCCTCGTCGACCATCACGCTCGCATCGTATTTCTTCGCAAGCTCCACGATGCCCTTCACGTCGGCCACGTCGCCCTCCATTGAGAACACGCTGTCTGTAACGATGAGCTTCACTTTGTCGGGATCGCATTTCTGGAGCTGCTTCTCAAGCGATACCATGTCGTTGTGCTTGTATTTGAGCGACTGGCTGAACGACAGACGACGGCCTTCGATGATCGAGGCATGGTCCTGTTCGTCCCAAAGGATGTAATCCTCGCGGCCCGTCAGAGCCGATACCACTCCGAGATTCACTCCGAAGCCGGTAGAGTATATCATCACATCCTCCTTGCCGATATATTCGGCTATCTTGTGCTCCAGTTCCTTATGCAGATCGAGCGTTCCGTTGAGAAACGGCGAGCCGGCACATCCGGTGCCATACTTGCGTGTTGCTTCTATGGCGGCTTCCTTTATCCGCGGGTCGTTGACCAGACCGGTATAGCAGTTGGAGCCGAACATCAGCACCTTGCGTCCGTCGATGGTGACCTCGGGATCCTGCTCGCTCGAAATAGCCCTGAAATAAGGATACACCCCGGCCGCTTTAGCTTTCTGGGGCTCAATGTATTGGGCAAGTTTGGATTGTAATAATTTCATTTTCTCTAACGTTGAGTGACTTCTGTTGTAATGCCATCAAGGCACAATCAGGCTGCAAAGTTACAAATTTCCGACAAAACAGTAACAATCCGCTCTGATTTTTTTGCACTATTTCTTTACTTCTGTGCAGTTTGCCGGTCAAAAACCGCAAGCATTCCGGTCAGCTGTCCATACGACGGGACTTCAGACAGAAACCGATAGGTGCCATCAGGACAATAAATACAACAATAATGTAAAAGCCCGTTGCTGACCATCAGCGCCCGCGCCCGAAGCACCAAGTTGTAACGTGCTATCTGATCAAACACACGCTGGCTTATAGTCACGGAAGGCGCCTTATACTCCACTACAACGAGCGGACGCAGCGAGCGGTCGTAGATTATCGTGTCGCAGCGCCGGAGCGTGCCGTTGAGCCGCAGACCCACCTCATTGGCCATCAGGCTCGCCGGATATCCGAGCGCCCCTGTCAGCCACGCCACAAAAAGCTGACGCACCCACTCCTCGGGAGTGAGCGCTACCCATCGGCGCCGCAACGGATCGTAAACCTCCTTATACTCTGCCATCATGCGGATGTCAGGTGCTGCCGCCGGCAGATTTAACGCTGGAATATCTGTCATGTCGGAAATATTGCGTAAATTTACACAATAATTCTGACAAACCACAATATGGCGGCCGCTACATCACCCACATTCGACCAGATGATGCGCTCCGTACGCGACGGAGCGCCGAGCAGCGTGTATCTGCTTCATGGCGAGGAGAGCTACTTTATCGATGAACTCGTCAGGCGGTTCGAGAACATACTGCCCGAAAACGAGAGAGCCTTCGACATGACGGTGGTGTATGCTCCCGACACCACTCCGGGAGCGATTGCCGACACATGCCGGCGTTTTCCTGTCACTGCCAAGCGCCAGGTGGTGATCGTGAAGGAGCTGCAGAGCGTTGATTCGCGGTGGAGATCAAAGCTGTGCGCTTATCTTGAAAAGCCATCGCCCACTACCCTGCTCGTCATGGCGTCGCGTGGCGAGGCCGTGAAACCTGCCGAGGTGGTCAAAGCTGTCAAAAAAGGGGAAGGAGTGGTGTTCGAGAGCACACGTCTGCGACCCGCCGCGATCGCCCCGACCATAGAGGCGCTTGTGCGCAATGCCGGACTCCATATCGAACCCAAAGGGATAGCGATGCTTACCGACTACATCGGCGTGGATGCGGCCAAGCTCTACAACGAGATCGGGAAAATGGCCATGATACTCGGCAAAGGAGCCACGATCACTCCCGAAAGCATCGAACGCAACATCGGAGTCAGCAAGGACTACAACAACTTTGAGCTGATCGACGCCATTGCCTCGAAAGACGCACGCAAGGCATTTGCCATAGCCGACTATTTCGCCAAAAATCCAAAACCCAACCCTACGGTGGTCACCATCGCGGCACTGTTCACATTTTTCTCCGACCTGCTCATCGCACACTTCACCAAGGACAAGTCGCCCTCGGGACTGAAAAGCGCCCTGGGGCTGAAATGGGACGTGCAGCTGAAGAAATTCAGCATAGCACTCCCCAACTATAATGCATTCAAGGTAATCGAGATCATATCGGCCATCCGCAAGGCCGACGTACAGTCGAAAGGGGTCGGGTCACGTCAGAACGCAGCCGACCTGCTCCACGACCTCATATTCAGGATTCTCACCTGTCAGGGCGATATCTCGTTCTGAGAGATCACTTCACCCGAAACATATATCCGAGCGAAACCTCTATCGAAGTGCAGCGCGATGCCGAAAACGGATCGCGCTTCTTCGACGAGAAGATGCTGCCCAGGCCGAAATAATACCGTCCCTCAAGCATCAGACTGTGACGGCGGGCAAACACAAATTCCACGCCAGCCCCGCCGAGGATGCCATAGTCCATACGGTTTTTGACCGGAAGAGTCATCTGCTCCGTTTCGCGGTAGCGGAACGGAGAGTCTGGACCCATATCGGGATTGGCGTAATCAAAGTCTGACCTGATGCCGCTCGAGAGCATGTAGCTGACCGAGGGTCCAAGATTGACAAATCCCTTCACCCGGTCAGTGCCGAAATAAATATGACACAAAACCGGAAGGGTAATATACGTGAGAGTACGCTCGTAGAGCCACTGACCCTCGTCCTTCTCAAACCCCTCTTTCCATCCGCGCTGTGCGACACACAGCTCGCCGACAAGACCGAATATATTCTCCTCGGTGTAACGGGCCGTCAAACCGGCTGTCACACCCTGCACAAGAGCCTGCTTGACATGGGGTGAAAACTGCATATTTGAAAACGTGGCGCCCGCCTTGCCGCCAAGATAGAACTTCGGCTCATACTGGCGCTGGGCCGATGCCGACGCCGCGGCGGCCACGACTGCGGCCGCCGCGATCAATGATCTGAACAACGAAATCTTCATCAGAGTGATATTTTGTCAATCAGACCGCTCGGACGGAAATTGATCAGATACAGCTGATCGTTGACCCAGCCCCCCTCAGGCACACGGATGAAGTTGAACCCGTTCTGTAGGCCGACATGCGATGCCGGTGTTTCGGACTGCTGCGAGCGGAGCCAATTGATCACGAACAGTCCTGTATCATAACCGAATGTACCCTGACGCGGAACATAGTTGGCCATCGGCTCTCCATACCAGCGCTGGAAACCTTCATCAACCCCGCGCATAGCCGGATCGTCGGGAACAGTATAAAAACGCGAGAATACTACTGTGTTGAGTTTATGCATGTTGACCAGCGTTTCTCCGCGGAATGTGATCCACTCCGGATATCCGAATATCCTTACCGGATCAGACTGAGACGACTTCTCGCGAAATTCAGATATGGCGCCGGTCAGACGGTTGAGTTCGGCCTGACGTCCGCTCACGGGTATGAACACATATCGTCCATCCTGATCGAGCTGCGAAAGATCGTTCAGACGCAACACATTGTCGAATGTCACCTGATGATACTGACGACCCTCCATATCCATACGATGTTTCAGAGCGGTGACAAACTCCGCCTTGTCGTCGGGCGACTCGCTGTGGCTCACTATCACCGGCGTATACTCCCCGCAATTACGGAGCAGCCCTGTGATGGCCTTGTCATACATCATCGAGTGAGGTATATTGCCCTGCATCATCGATGGATTGCTTCGGTATGTGGTATCTTTCACCACAAAAAGATTGAGCACATTGAGACCCTTGACACGAGCGAAATTGCCGAGCATCGACAGCTGCGTCTCGTCGTCGGGCGCGATAATCACTCCGGCAGCGGTCAAAGATGAATCCCGGAGCAACGAACCCACACGCATGGCAGAGTCTTCGGTATCGAAAACACTCACATTAATAGGAGTGCCACAGCGGCGCATCGTATCGACAGCGAGCAGAAATCCTTTGTAGAACTCAGTATAAAGCTGCGCCTTCTTAGGCTGCTGTGACTGATTGAGCATCAGCGGAAGCATAAGCGCCACGTTCACCTCCTGACGGCCGGCAGTCTGCACGGCCGAAGGCACGTCGTCGGCCGCCACCGGATTCTCGCCGGGGACGGCCATGGTGGGATCGATATTGTCAGAAGAATTATTATCCTCGTCACCATTATCAGAGGATGCGACCTGACCGGCAAGCGGTATATTGAGTATCATTCCTTCCTTGAGCACGCCGACCTCGGGATTGGCTTTTTCAAGCTCCTCTATGGTCAGACCGTTGGCATGGGCTATCGAATAGAATGTTTCCTTGCTCTTCACCCTGTAACGCCCCATTACGACATCGGCACCAGAAGCCGGAGCCACCTGGCGATGCTCTACATTGGACGCCACTGCCTCACCGGCCGGCGACGACGATACGCCTGGAACGAGTATGGTCTGTCCGGCTTCGTAATGTCTCTCGTCAAGCCCGGGATTAAGAGCCAGCAGAGTGCTGACTGTAGTGTTGTGATTGACAGCTATGCGATAGAGGCTCTCCTTTTCTCCTATACGGTAGGTGACGGTCGGAGCCGGTGTGTCGACAACCTTCGGCGAGCTTTGTTGCGGAATTTCAGAAACGGAAGCTGACGGCTCAGACGTGCGGGAATCCGCCACGGCAAGCGTTGCCGGACGATATGTCGGATCACTGACTATCAGCACCTGATCCTTGCGTATGCCGTCGCGTGCCTGCGGATTCCATTCGATCAGCTGATCGGTGGTGATACCGTATGCGCGCGCGATGCCATAGATGGTTTCTTTTGACTGGACCGTATGGCGGCGTGGTTTCCATGTCGATGACTCCACCGGGAAATACAATATCTGTCCGGCTCTCAGACCGTCGCGCACAGATGGATTGGCCTTCTCTATCTCCTCGCGCGATATGTGAAGCTTGCGGGCTATGGAGTAGACCGTTTCACCCTGCGCCACCTCATAGTAACGGCAGTCGCGGCCATTGACCTGCTTTACGGGCAGATTGTCAAGACCGTCGGAAGCAACCGCCGCCAGCGTCACAAGCGCGGCCGCTGCAAAATATATCAGTCGTCTGTTCATGCGTTATTTGTCAGTGTTGGATTGATTCGATTGGCAAAGTTACGTATTTTTTGACTAATTTTGCGCTCATGACACAATTCAATCCGCTACAGACCATAAAACGTCGTTTTTTTGCAATGCGCAACGGCATTGTCGCCGACACGCTGCGCAAAGCCGGATCGCCCTACCGCATCATATTCGGCCTTAATCTGCCGCAGATTTCCGAGATAGCGCGCGTCACCGGCTGCAACCACGAAATGGCCGAAACGCTTCTGGCCGACAACCACACGCGCGAAAGCCAGCTCATGGCTTCCATGATAGCCGATCCGGCCATGATCGACCACGACGAGGCCACTCGCTGGTGCGACGCCATGCTGTCGGCAGAGGCGGTCGATGTGTTGTGTCTGAAACTTCTCCGACGCATATCCGATCCGGTGAACACTGCCATCAGGTGGACGACCGAAACATCACCCGAAAACGCCCCTTTGCGGCGATATGCCGGAATAAGGCTGATGTGGAATCTCATACCACAGCATTCGCCCTCTCTGCGCCCGGTTGCGGCCGAGGCAGCCCGTCAAGGAGGCGATCACGCCGCACTGGCAGCCCGTCTGGTAGAAGAGATCGACTTTCTCGCCGGAGAGTAAGCGCGTCGCAGATCAGCGACTCCGCGAGCCAAGACGGTCGCCGGCTATGACACCGCCCAGTATAAGAGCGCATCCTACGCAGCCGATCAGCGAAATTTTCTCGCCAAGCATCACAGCCGACAGCACCAGAGTGACCACCGGACAGAAATACATGTAATTGCCTGAAGTCACCGCACCAAGGCCTTTGACAGCCTGTCCCCACAGGAGATACGCTATCATGGAGCAGAACAGACCCAGAAAGAGCAGATTGAACAGCACTTCCGTTTCGAGCATACGCGCCATCGGAAAATGCTCGCTTTCCATAAAGAAGAAGGGCAATGCGGTGACAATGCCATAGAAAAACGTCTTGCGTATTATGAACCAACTGCTGTAGACGGTGCTCAACGGACGAAGAACTATCGAGTAGACCGCCCAGCAGAGCGCGGCGAGCAGAGCAAGCATGTCGCCCAAAGGATTTACCTGAAGATTCATGCTCGAATTGAATATCACGCACCCTACGCCGACGAGAGCCACGAGCGAACCGGCCATCATGGCTCTGGATATGCGTTCGCTCTTATAAAGAAGAGCCACCATCACTACGGTGATCAGAGGCGACGTGGACACCAGCAGCGACACATTGCTCACCAGAGTATATGTCACGGCGGTATTTTCGGCTATGAAATATACCGATCCGCCACAGATGCCGCAAAGAGCGAATTTAAGCTCGTCGCGCCACGAATTCGAAACGAACGGCCTCGGGCAGAACAGAAAAGTGCATAAATATGCCAAAACAAACCTATACACATAAATCTCCACTGCCGACATGCCGCACTGCAGCAGCACCTTTGTGGAAATAAATGATGCTCCCCAGGCGCTAACCGCCAGAAGAGCACCCAGATGGTATATCACACCGGAACGTGATTCTCTGTGATCTATGTTGAAATAAGCCATGCGGATCGGTGGTTTATGTCGTTTCAGGTTGTTAGCGACTGCAAATATACGCATTATTTATAACATAATCATAGCATTTCCCCACTATTTCCCGACCACCGTCCGCACTGCCCTAAACACAACATAGGCGATGGATCTAAACCAACAGCGCCACGAATACGTTCTCAAACTATAAGTTGGATTTTTTTCTTAACTTTGCAGACTCATAACCGACAAATGTGAAATTTATTAAATGATTCGAAAAATGAAAAAGACTCTGAAAATCATGGGAGCAAGTGTCATGGCACTTTGCCTGCTCATAAGCGCCGGCTGTAGCAGCATGACCAATACCGGCAAAGGAGCACTTATCGGCGGTGGCGGCGGAGCCGCCCTTGGAGCCGGTCTGGGCGCTATCATAGGCGGCGGCAAGGGCGCGGCTATCGGCAGCGCTATCGGAGCCGGCGTCGGTGCAGGCGCAGGAGCGCTCATCGGCAAGAAAATGGACAAGCAGCAGCAGGAACTGCAGCGCGAACTGGCCGAAAAGGCTCAGGTGGAAGAGGTTAAAGATCAGAACGGACTCCAGGCCATCAAGGTGACATTCAGCTCCGGCATCCTGTTCCCCACCAACGGTACTACCCTCAGCACATCGGCACGCAATGACCTGACGCCGTTTGCCACATCGCTGCTCAACAATCCTGACACAAACGTGCAAATCTACGGCTTTACCGATGATACCGGCACAATGGCTGTCAACACACGTGTGGCCGACGGACGTGCCAACGCCGTGCGTCAGTTCCTGCTCAACAGCGGAGTCGCAGCCAACCGTCTGACAGCCGAAGGCATACCCATGGCCGACTATGTGGCTTCCAACGCCACTCCCGAAGGGCGCCAGCAGAACCGTCGTGTGGAGATCTACATCACTGCAAGCAAGCAGATGATCGAACAGGCCGAAGCCGGCACGCTATCCATGCGCTAAGCCTCACACGCCCATAGGCAACGTAACATACGGGTACACACCCGATCAAAGACAACAGAAGCCATCATCTCCGCAAGGAGAGGTGGCTTCTGTCATATATATATCCGTACCGGCCTGTATCGACCCGCTGGTCAAGCTTTTTCCGAAAGTTCGAGCCATCGCATCTCTTTTTCGTCAAGAGCCTGCATCACAGCCTGGTATCTGACCGATGCCGAGGCAATCTTTTCGGAGGACGCTCCTGAGTTGAATAGAGCCTCGAGCTGCGACTTCTCGTCATTGAGATCCTCAAGTTCGGCTTCAAGCGACTCAAACTCTCTACGCTCCTTGAATGTCAGCTTCTGCCGCTCCGGCTCCGACCGCTGCTTTTCCCTGACCGGTTCGGAAGCCGACTGTTTCGACGACGCCTCCGTATCGCGCTGCCTTTCGTCCTCCCAGGCTCTCCACTCCGTGTAGTTGCCGGGGAAGTCATACACTTCGCCGGTGCCGTCGAGCACAAACAGATGATCGACGATCGAATCGAGAAAGAATCGGTCGTGACTTATCACTATAAGACACCCCTTGAACTCCGCAAGATACTCCTCAAGTATGCCGAGAGTCATGATGTCAAGATCGTTGGTCGGCTCGTCGAGTATCAGGAAGTTGGGCGACCGCATCAGCACCGTTGCCAGCTGCAGCCGGCAACGCTCTCCCCCGCTGAGCGTGCGTATATACTTCTGCTGCTCCGACGGCTCAAACATAAACCGCTTCAGCCACTGCATGGGCGAATACCGCGCTCCCCCGTCGTTTACGCTCACCTCCTCGGCATAGTCGGTGATGGCGTCGATCACCCGCTTGTCGGGGTCAAACTCCATTCCCTCCTGGCTGTAGTAGCCGAAGCGCACCGTTTCGCCTACATTCCATCTGCCGCCGTCCTGATCCACCAGACCCATGAGCATCTTTATGAATGTGGATTTGCCGGCACCGTTGCGGCCTATGATGCCAAGCTTCTCGTAACGCGCGAACACGTATGAGAAATCACGCAGGATCACCTTGTCGCCGAAGCTCTTGGATATGTGTTCGGCCTCGAATATCTTTGACCCTATATAGGAGGAGTCGACATCAAGATTGACCTTTCGCTCCGACAGGTTGACCATGGAGCGTTTGCGCAGATCATGATAGGCGTCGATACGGTACTTGGCCTTCCCGGCTCTTGCCTGCGGCTGGCGGCGCATCCACTCGGTTTCGCGCCGCAGAGTGTTGCGCACGCGGTCGAGCTCGGCAGCCATAGCCTCATAGCGCTCCTCGCGCCGCCGCAGATAATATTCGAAATTGCCGTCGTAGGAAAACAGTTCCTGACGGTCGATCTCGATTATCCGGTTGCACACACGGTCAAGAAAATATCGGTCATGAGTCACCATGAGCAGCGTGGCCCGCGACTTGGTGAGATATGCCTCAAGCCACTCTATGACGTCGAGATCCAGATGATTGGTAGGCTCGTCGAGTATGAGCATCGAAGGCTCGTCGAGCAGCGTGGCCGCAAGCGCCACGCGCTTACGCTGTCCGCCCGAGAGATGATCCATAGGCTGGGAGGTGTCATTGATGCGCAGCTGCGCGAGCAATTGCGTCAGGCGGTCCTCGAAGTTCCAAGCCGAAGCTTCGTCCATGCGGTGCGTGGCCTCGGCTATAAGCATGTCGTCGCCACTCGCAAGAGCCTTGCGATAGGCACCCACAGCCTTTGCAGCCGGAGTGTCGGCCATCAGACAGGCATCAAGCACGGTTGTACCGGGACTATACACCGGCAACTGCGGCAGATAGCCTATGCGCAGGCCGCTCCGCGCCGTCACCGTACCGCTGTCGGGAGCTTCCTCCCCGGCTATGATACGCAGCATGGTTGACTTGCCAGTGCCGTTTTTGGCCACAATACCTATTTTGTCGCCCTCATTGATGCCGAAAGTGACATCAGCGAAAAGCATCCGGTCGCCATAGCTTTTGGTCAGACCCTCTATCTGCAGAAACGAATTCAGTGCCATACCACAAAATTAGACAATTTTTGGCGTGCCGTGAAATTTTCACAGGTTATATGCGTCAAATTAAAATAAAGGAATAACTTTGGACAAAATTTCATGCAATGGACAATATACTTGAAGTAATCGGTGTAAGCAAGCACTATACCGGCCACAAAGCCCTCGACGACGTAAGCATAAGCATCGCCCCGGGCACTGTGTACGGTCTTCTCGGACCCAACGGAGCGGGAAAGACCACCCTCATCCGCATCATAAACCATATCACGGCTCCCGATAGCGGCACCGTGATGTTCGACGGCCATACTCTGACGGCCGACGACGTCAGCCAGATAGGGTATCTGCCGGAAGAGCGCGGACTATACAAGAAAATGAAAGTGGGCGAACAGGCCATATTCTTCGCCCGTCTCAAAGGACTTTCGAAAGCCGACGCCACGACGCAGCTCAAGCGATGGTTTGACAAATTCGGCATTTCCGACTGGTGGGACAAAAAGATAGAAGAACTGTCAAAAGGCATGGCGCAGAAAGTGCAGTTCATAGTCACGGTGCTCCACCGTCCGAAACTGCTCATATTCGACGAACCGTTCTCCGGATTCGATCCCATCAACGCCAATCTGCTCAAACAGGAGATACTGCAGCTGCGCGACGAAGGCAGCACGATCATCTTCTCGACCCACAACATGGGATCGGTCGAAGAGATATGCTCCGACATAACCCTTATCAACAAGGGCAAGAACATACTTACCGGCAATGTCGACGAACTGCGCCACCGTTTCAGCGACGGACGCTGCTCGCTCACGTTCACAGGCGATCCGCGCCTGCTTATGGAGCGCCTGCAGCCGATGTCGAGCGAATTTTTCCTCGACGAGCCGAAGGGCGCCGAGCAACGCCTCGAGCTCAAGCTGGCTCCAGAGGTGAAACTGCGCGACGTGATAGCAGCCGCCAACGAGGCGACCGACCTGATCGAAGTGGGACGCGTGATGGCGTCGATGAACGACATTTTCATTAAAACCGTAAAACAAACCGAAAACAACGACTGACCTATGGCAAACAACATATCGCTCGTCATACGACGCGAGTTTCTCGAACGAGTAAAGAAAAAGAGCTTTATCATCACCACCATACTTATGCCGGTGTTCATGCTCGCCATGATGGCCGCTCCGGCACTCATCATGATGGTGACAGGCAGCGAAGAACGCGGTATTACGGTGATCGACGAAACCGGCACTATCGGAGCACGGCTGCAGAGCGACAAAGAGACACACTTCACTCTGCTCGAATCCACTCCGCTCGACTCTGCGCTGGCCGATACAGAAGTGGCCGGAGTGCTCTACATACCGGCAGGTATCATGGACGGCAAGGTGAGTCCGCGTCTTTACACCAACGGCTCGTCGTCGATAGCGCTCGAAAACAATGTCAGCTCGCAGATCGACGGCATAATCGAGGAGGAGCGCCTCAAGCAGTATGACATCGAGAATCTCGACAAGATACTCGAAGAGGTGCACAGCGACGTGAAACTGATGAGCATCCGCAACGACAAGGAGGATGGCGAGTCACAATCGGCCTCGGCGGCCGTCAGCTATCTGATAGGCATCATACTGACATTCCTGCTCTACATGTGTCTGCTGCTCTACGGACAGATGGTGATGACGAGCATCATCGAAGAGAAAAACAACCGCGTACTCGAGATCGTCGTGTCGTCGGTCAAACCTACGCATCTCATGCTCGGCAAGATCTGCGGCATCGGTCTGGTAGCCGTCACGCAGATACTGATATGGGGAGTGCTCATAGCCGCGATGTCGGCCTTCGTGCTGCCTGCCATAATACCAGACACGGCTCTGACGGAAATGTCGGCGCTCAATGCCGGCACACTCGATGCCACCAGCGCCAGCATGGATGTGGAAATACTTCAGGCCATGTCGCTCATGAGCAATGTAGGCTACATACTCCAGCTCTTCGGGCTGCTGATACTCTTCCTGACAGGAGGATTTCTGCTCTATGCGGCCATATATGCTGCCATAGGCTCGGCTGTCGACAATATCCAGGACGCAAGTCAGCTTCAGTCGTTTGTCATATTCCCCATAATCATAGGCATCATATTCGGCATGACGGCTGCAAGCGACGCATCGTCGCCGGCCGCGATATGGACCTCGTTCATTCCGTTCACCTCACCGATGGTGATGATGGCCCGCGTGCCCTCGGGCATACCTATGTGGGAGATTGGCCTGTCACTGGCTATACTCTACGCAAGCTTCCTTCTGATGGTATGGATCGCCGCAAAGATCTACCGCGTCGGCATATTCATGTATGGCAAAAAACCCTCTATAAAGGATCTCATACGCTGGGCCCGATACAAATAAGCCCAACGTCGCGCCTATACATCCGGCGCATCCATAAACGGAAGCAACCATAAAAAATGGCGCCGTGTCACAATCATACTGACACGACGCCATTTTTTCAATTTTCCGGTTGATCAGCTATCCGGCTCGAATTTGATATATTGACCACCACCTACTCAAGCTTCTCCACATCCGAAGAAAACATACGTCACCCTGACGTTTCAGCCTCTTGGCGCTCTTCCAGTCGTTTTCCATTATAGCCTAATAAACCGACTCCGGGATTGTAGTGCACAGCGCCGCGTGCTGGGTCACACTCATATTGATGCAGGCCGATTCCATATACATGTACACCTTCTCGCACATCGGGTTGTCATCACGCACATACGTCACATAGACGCGTCACAGCACTGGTCTTACCGAGGGAAAACCGAGAACCGAGCCGATTTTCGGTGAAGAGAACGCCATGCGGCACAACACTTCGGCAGTTATGTCGAATGCCGGAGCGTCTGTCCGCTCGTCGGCCAGATACAGCGAGCCATTCTCGATCACATAGTAGTGGGAATTGTCGGGTATGATCCGATCGGTGACGCGCATCGTGGTGCACAATTCGGGATAAGCGGCAGCGACTGCCGACAGACACCGACCCACATCCACGATACGGGCCATGCCATACCCGTAAAGATGTCTGTTTCCGTCGCCCGGCAGAGCCATTATCCTCACGGCCACATCATGATACATGCGCCGAAGCTCATGCATCGCCGCCCTGATCGCTTCCGTATCAACACCGAGCAGATCGGTGACAGTCAACAGCTCACCGTCGGCCGACAACGAGGCCCACGCCATAGACACCACACGCCCTTCACTATCGGCCATAGCCACAAACGACTCCGTAGCGTCAGCGCCGATCGACTCCATGACACGACGCTGGAAATCCGTCCGAGAAACGATTAATGTGCACGGCCGCTGCATCTCCATTTCACGGAAAGCCATGTAGACTTCATCCGATGCCGGATTATCGACCGGATGATAACCGTGCCCGTTGCCGAATGTGTGTAACGACGTAAAGCGCTGTATGTCGTGATAAAAAACCGTCGAAAATCCCCAGCGACCGAAAAGAAAGCTGAGCCAGTCGTGCGTAGGCACAAGTGCCGCAATCATATCGCCGCGACGGCGAGCCGCTTCAAGCGCCGACATCATAAGTTCCGACATAAAGCCGTTGCCGCGCGAAGACCTGCGCGTGGCGCAGTGCGATATCATTGAAAGACCGACCATTTCGCCGTGAAACAGGAAATCGAAGCGACGCATCTCGAGCGTACTGACCGGCTGACCGCCCTTCTCGAGCAGCAGTATGTCGTTATCGTCACAGACCGCATCAAGCATCCGGCTGATGCGGGTATCGGAGTAGCCGAAGCACTCCTTCCATATTTTACGTGCAGCGTCTTTCTTTTCCATGACCATAGTAAATATCCATCGGGGGCGAGGCGGAGATCGCCGGGATTGGCCATGAAACACTCCACCCGTCCATAGTGATAACAACAGCGGCTCCGTAAGGTTTTTACGGAGCCGCTGACTATCGTTTAATCCCGGAAAGATTCCGGGCGTCAGGTCACTGATGGGCCGGGCGCAGAAGGTCGTTGACCGTCTTGACGGGATTGAAGGTTTCGACCGGCACCTCCACAAAGGCCGTATTCCAGTCGCTCATGGCGCCGTTCCACAGTCCGGGGAGTTCGAGCGCTTTCAGCTCCTTGCCGTGCGACGACTTGGAGGAGATGAAGCCTGTGGCCGGATCGGTGTGTGCCGTCAGGTCATAGTTGTCGCCATGACGATCTTTGATGTAGCATACCAGATCCACCGGATTGAAATGTGTGGCCGACTTGAGCATGGCCATATATTCCGGATTGTTCTTGTCGATCTGATGGCTTTCAAGTATCTGCAGCGAAGCCGAGCCGTCGGGATTGACAGCTACGAACGGACCGCCGCCCGGCTCACCCTCGTTGCGCACCATGCCGCACACACGCAGAGGCCGGTCGAGTTTGTCGTGGAGATACACGGCGCGATGAGGTATATCCATCTTGGTGAAATTCTTGTCGGAGAGCGACAGACGGTCGCGCATGAACACGAAAATCTCGTCAAGCAGCGGTTCGTCATACTTTCCGTCGGCGAGAGCCATCTGATATTCGACAATCCTGTCGCGGAGCTGCATCATATAGCCGGCAATGACCTCTTTATAACGCACCGTGGGCTGACGGAGCGCGTCGGGCACCACATTGTCGATATTCTTTATGAACACCACAGCCGAGTCGATGTCGTTGAGATTCTCTATGAGCGCTCCATGTCCTCCGGGACGGAAGAGCAGCTTTCCGTCCTCACGGAAAGGCGTGTTGTCGGGATTAGCGGCCACTGTGTCGGTCGACGGTTTCTGCTCCGAGAGCGAAATATTGAATTTCACTCCGGTGCGCTTCTCTGTGGCCGGCAACACCTCGGCTATCTTCTCCTCGAAAAGCTTGCGGTGATTGGCCGAAACAGTGAAGTGAAGATTGACCGTTCCGAGCGAATTGGCTGCTGTCTGGGCGCCTTCGGTCATCTGCTCCTCGAGCGGAGTGCGCGATCCGTCGGCATACTTGTGAAACTTCAGCAGACCTTTAGGAAGGCCTCCATAGTTCATCCCTTCAGGCTTGATGAGAGCAGAGATGAGTTCTTTTATGCGACCGGCGGCTATCAGCTCGCCGGCTGTGACTCCATAGAGCTTCACTGCCGTGGCGTCGAGCTCGGCGGCAAATGGCAGACGGGTGAAATTTTCCACAAGCTGAGCCACTGGCGAGCCGGGCGCCGGAGTGTCGTCCTCGCCGTCGACAAACTCAAACAGAGCCTTGAACATGCGGGATGCGGCTCCAGAAGCCGGCACGAACTTGGTGACCTCGCCACCCTCTGCAAGATAACGGTGCCAAC
Source organism: Paramuribaculum intestinale (assembly GCF_003024925.1). GTDB lineage: Bacteria > Bacteroidota > Bacteroidia > Bacteroidales > Muribaculaceae > Paramuribaculum > Paramuribaculum intestinale. The sequence goes on along the minus strand of NZ_PUED01000003.1, from coordinate 7,260 downwards.
GCTGACGGGCTTCCTCCTCCTGCTGAGGCGAAAGCAGAGTTATGCCGCGTCCCGGACGGGCGGCAGCTAAAATATCGAGAAACGGGAATCCTTGTTCGAAGCGTCGTAGCTGTGCGTCGAGCTGTGACTCAGTGATGCCTTTGGCCTCAAGCTGTGCCAGATCTTCAGGTTGTAACATGATATTGATATTGTTGGTTTATAATTTCCGGTCAACGGTCGCCGTAAGCCCCCACACAGAGCTTCAGGCAATCCGACCCCAAAAGTAAAATATTTTTTCGTAACATACGCTATGGCCCGACGGTTTTTTTTGCTATTTTTGCAGCATATTGACAAAATATGACGAAAGAAACAATAACCGACCTGGAATCAGCAGCCGACATCCTCAAAAAGGGCGGAGTAATCCTCTATCCCACCGACACCGTATGGGGCATAGGCTGCGATGCCACACGTCCGGAGGCCGTGGCGCGCGTCTACAGCATCAAACACCGAGTCGACTCCAAAGCGATGATATCGCTCGTGAGCGATGTGGCCATGCTGGAACGATGGGTCAACGAAATACCCGAAGCCGCCATGCAGCTTGCCAAAGTGGCTGTCAGGCCGCTGACCATAATCTATGACCGTCCGCGCGGACTGGCGCCCGGACTTCTCGCCCCCGACGGAAGCGCAGCCCTGCGCATCGCTTCCGACGAATTCTGCCAGCGCCTGTGCCGCCGTCTGCGCCGTCCGTTGGTGTCGACTTCGGCCAATATCAGCGGAGAGCCCGCTCCGGCCTGCTTCGCCGACATAAGCGAAGAAATCAAAAGCGCTGTCGACTACGTGGCCACCAGCCGTCGTCAGCAGTCAGAGAGCGGTGCACGTCCCTCGTCAGTAATCAAGATCTCCGATGGAGGTGTCATCAAAATCATACGCCCGTGACCGACCCTACGACCGATAAAGGCACCAGCGATGCCACGACTTACAGCGACGTGCGTCACAACGGACGCGCCCACAACCTCTTCATGAAGTTTCTCACCTGGCGTGAGAAACATGTCAAGGAGAAGACATTCGTCATCTTCGTTTCGCTGATAGTTGGCATACTCGGCGGTCTGGCCGCACTCCTGCTCAAGACGCTGATACATCTGATCTCGTCGGCTCTCACATCGCACCTGTCGATAACCGGAGGCAACTGGCTGTTTTTCATCTATCCGGCAGTGGGAGTGCTCATCACCGCTCTGTTTGTGCGCTATGTGGTGCGCGACAACATATCCCACGGTGTCACCCGGGTGCTGCATGCCATATCGCAGAACAAGAGCCGCCTGAAACGCCACAATACCTACACCTCGCTCGTGGCAAGCTCAATCACCATCGGCTTCGGCGGATCGGTCGGAGCCGAAGGCCCGATAGTCTACACCGGAGCCGCCATCGGATCGACGCTCGGCTCATGGCTGCGCATGTCGCCGAGGGTGCTGATGATCCTTGTGGGATGCGGCGCGGCGGCCGGCATAGCCGGAATTTTCAAAGCCCCGATAGCCGGTATGCTGTTCACACTCGAGGTGCTGATGATCGACCTGACCACCGTTTCGGTGATGCCGCTGCTTATCTCATCCATCACGGCCGCCACGATAGCCTACATCTTCACCGGCTACGACGTGGAGTTTTTCTTCGTGCAGAGCGAACCGTTCATGACCGCCCGCATCCCGTTCGCCATACTGCTCGGGGTGTTCACCGGACTCGTGTCGCTCTACTTCACCCGCGTAATGAACCTGATGGAGAACACCTTCAGAAAGATCAACAATCCGTGGTGGCGACTCGGTGCCGGCACCGTGCTGCTCTCTACCCTCATATTCCTGCTGCCGCCGCTCTACGGCGAAGGCTACGGATCGATCGTTGCACTGCTCAGCGGCAATATCTCCAGCATAGTCGACGGATCCATATTCTATTCCGACCGCGACAATGTGTGGTTCATATTGCTGTTTATCGGCATGATTATCATGGCCAAGGCATTCGCCACATCGGCCACCACCGGAGCCGGCGGCATAGGAGGCACGTTCGCGCCATCGCTCTACGTAGGGTGCATGGCCGGATTCTTCTTCGCCTATCTGCTCAACGAACTGTTCGGACTCGATCTGTCGGTTAAAAACTTCGCTCTGATGGGCATGGCCGGAGTGATGTCGGCCGTCATGCATGCACCGCTGATGGGCATCTTCCTGACGGCCGAACTGACCGGAGGCTACGAGCTGTTTCTGCCGCTGCTCATAGTGTCGACCCTGTCGTATGGCACTATCAAACTGTTCGAACCTTACAGCATCTACGCCATGCGACTGGCACAGCGCGGCGAGCTTCTGACCCACCACAAGGACAAGGCTGTGCTCACGCTGCTGAAAGTTGACAACGTGATCGAAACCGACTTCATGCCTGTCGACCCCAACATGAACCTGAAGGAGATGGTGGGTGTAATCTCGCGCTCCAACCGCAATCTGTATCCCGTGCTCGACAAAGAGGGCCGCCTGCAGGGAGTGGTGCTGCTCGACGAAATCCGCAACATCATGTTCCGCCCCGATCTCTACCGACGCATGTATGTCGACAAATTCATGAGCATACCCCCCGGACGGGTCGTCATCGGACAAAGCATGGAACAGGTGATGAAGACCTTCGACGACACAGGAGCGTGGAATCTGCCGGTGGTGGAACCCGACGGCACCTACGTAGGCTTTGTCAGCAAATCAAAGATCTTCAACTCCTACCGGCGGGTGCTCCGGCACTATTCTGAAGACTGACAGACAACAGAAAACATCGGACTGATACGATATTTCTCTCAAATCCGTCAAGTCTATTCAGGGAAAATCAGTAAATCATCACGTCTATACAACCTTTTAACTCAGGTGTGCCACGTTTTCGCACACCCATGTTGATAACTTTGCGTCAGAAAACAAACGCAAAGTACAATGAAACACATCAACTCCTCCGACGTGATCATAGCCAGTCTGACACAGTACGGCCGAAACGTGGCCAACCTCCGCATAAGCGGCCTTTCCGACCTCGGCCAGGTCATAGAATACATCAAGAAAGCCCTACACGGCATCATCGGAATGACCAGCCTGCGGCTTCGCAACGGCTCGCAGGGATGGGTTGAGGAACTACACCTGATGTTCGGAACATCACCGGCCGACAGCCGGAGACCACAGCAACTCTCACTCTTCTGAGCCGAACTGCAAAACGCAGACCACAAGGGACGGATCAGAGAACCGGAATGCTCATGAAGCGCCACAGTTTCATGAGACGCTGCAGAAAGGAAAAGATTGTCAGGGATTAAGCAGATCGGGATTGAAAAAACTCTCCACCTCGCGCGCCATTTCCAGCGCCCGGGCAGCCTTGCTCGACGGATTGATCGAAACTGCCTTGATATAATCGGAAGTAGCTTCAGAGCGACGACCGAGTTTCCACAGCAATTTGCCCCTGCAGAAAAAAATCTCATCGCAGTCAGGACATACAGCAGCCATATCACCGAGCAGAGCGATAGCCTCCTCTACCCTGCCCTCCGCGGCAAGCGACAGAGCTGCAGATATGTCGATATCGGTATTCATATAAAAGAGAAATCCCATGCTTTATCAACATGGGAGTAATCTAAAACTCTTAAATTAGTGGTGGGCGCTGAGGGATTCGAACCCCCGACCCTCTGCTTGTAAGGCAGACGCTCTGAACCAGCTGAGCTAAGCGCCCTCGATTATTCGAGGTGAGATATTTTCGGTCGACGATTTCCCGAATTAGTGGTGGGCGCTGAGGGATTCGAACCCCCGACCCTCTGCTTGTAAGGCAGACGCTCTGAACCAGCTGAGCTAAGCGCCCTCGATTGTTCGAGGTGAAATGCTTCCGGCAACGATTTTCGGGAATCGTGGTGGGCGCTGAGGGATTCGAACCCCCGACCCTCTGCTTGTAAGGCAGACGCTCTGAACCAGCTGAGCTAAGCGCCCTTCGTTTCCGAAAGCGATGCAAAGTTACTACCATTTTTTGAACTGACAATAATATTTCGACATTTTTTTACGATTTTTTTTAACAACGCTTCCTCGACGAAGCATTAACCACTGATTATACACGATTTAGACAAAAACGCCCTTCAAAACTTTTTTCATAGCATCTATAATTTGTAACTTTGCACACATCATGACTACCACACAAAAAAAGAAAAAGAAGACCACCGGAGGGATTCGCCTCGGAGTGCTGATCGCCGCAATTTCGGCAATATTACTGGCAGTAGGATGCTTGATATTCTGCATGAAATCCGCAACACCCACCGATCAGCCGCGATGGGTGAGAATACCCGCGGGCGCCGACCGCGCAGCCGTGGCCGACTCGCTGCGCTCGGCACTTGGCATCACATGCGGCAACCGCGTGTACACCATCTGGCGAACCATGGGAGGCACACCCTCGCGCGCCCATGGAGCCTACAGGTTCGACCATTCGACAAGCTCGGCCGGCGCAGCCCGACGCCTTAAAAACGGCACACAGTCGCCCGTGAAGGTGACATTCAACTATGCCCGCGATCTCGCCGATATGGCATCGAAAGTAACCCGCAACGTAGAGATCGGCTCCGAAGAATTTCTTGAGGCATGCGACACCCTCCTGCCACGCCACGGGTTCAGGCGTCAGCAGTTTCCGGCAGCATTCATGCCCGACACATACGAAGCCTACTGGACCGACAGCGGCGAACGGCTGGCGGAACGGATGCTCGAAGCGCGCAACAACTTCTGGGACGAACGCCGCCGACAGCGCGCCGCCGATCTCGGCATGACTCCCGCCGAGGTAGCCACCCTCGCCTCGATTGTCGAGGAGGAAACCGCCAAGGCCGACGAACGCCCGACCGTGGCACGCCTGTATCTCAACCGGCTGAAACGAGGCATGCTCCTTCAGGCCGACCCGACAGTGAAGTTCGCCACCGGCGACCCCACCCTTCGCCGCATCACCCGGCGACACCTCGCGGTGCAGTCGCCCTACAACACATATCTTCACCACGGACTCCCCCCGGGTCCGATAAGGATCGCCGACCGGCGCACCATCGACGCCGTGCTTGAGGCGCCGCTCCACAACTACATCTACATGTGCGCGCGTGAAGACTTTTCAGGCTACCACAATTTCGCAGCCGACTACCCCACACATCAGGCCAACGCCCGACGCTACCAGAAAGAGCTCGACCGCAGAGGCATTAGATAAGGCTGAACAAACACTGCCTTGCGGCTAAATGATATAGTTCAAAAAAAATTCGTAAATTTGCATTGTAAACACGCTCGAGCAGACAAATGACCACCCAATGTAAGTGACAACTCATCAACAAATCAAGAAACTTCCTTGTAGTCGTAAAAGGTTTGGTCGCCCGTCTGCCTACATGGAAGTTCTGATATATCTATGGCAGAGAAAAAAGAATTTCTCAAAGGGAGAAAACCTGTAACTTTTCTTGATTTGTTTGCTGGCGCCGGTGGCATCAGCGAGGGTTTTTTACAGGCATACACTCGTGATAAGTATTTTAAGTTTGTTCTTGCAAGCGACATAAACGAAAATTGCGAATTAACGCATACGGTTCGTTATAATCACCAATTTGGTCTTGACACAAAATTTCTTACTGAAGATATTATGTCTCCAACATTTATTCCACATCTTCTTGAGAAACTTGAAGATCAAGAAATAGATGTTGTTACGGGAGGACCAAGTTGTCAGTCATTCAGTCTCTCTGGTCGACGTAAACGTTTTGACAAACGAGATAACCTTTTCTTACATTATCTTAATGTCATCCGCAAACTTCGTCCAAAATACTTTGTAATGGAGAACGTCAAAGGTTTGCTTACGAAGGATAAAGGCAAATTCAAAGATGCTATCATCCACGAGATACGGTCAATCATTGATGACTCGAATATCCCGGATTTTGTTCTTTACTTAAGTAAGTTGCTTGATAAGACTGCATCTTCATTTGTAAAAAACTGTATTCTCACTAAAGTAAAAATCGAAGTCTCAGAAGATAACGAGGCAATCATGGAGCGTGATAATTTCATTGCGGTTCTTGACACGCAGTTCAAATCCATTACTCGTAAAATAGACTATCGTTTAAGCAAGTCCAATATCAATATCGCTACGATTCGTCATGGATTAAATCTTCTTCGTCGGACAGATGAACGTAATGCCATTTCTGCTGCGATAATAAATGAAAAGACCCATGCCGACATTGATAATGATTTCTTTGTAAATGGGTTCAACAGCTTCCTGTCTATGATAGATGATTCTACAATCATCAACACCATTCTATCTGCCATTGACACTTTCACGGAGTTTGATCATACCTCTAACGAGGTAAAAGAGTTCCGTGAAATGATAAAGTTGTATGCTTACACTCTTGACGAAACATTCGACTTTATCCGCTCTTACGCTATTTCTGACAAAAGCGAAGATGAATTCAACTCTCATCTTGAAGCCATTCGACTTTATCGTGTCGCTCGCCCCATTGTAGCTCTGTCTGCGAACTACGGTGTACCGCAAAATCGAGAACGAGTCCTTTTCATTGGTTGCAGAAAAGACCAGCAGTTAATAGACGATGTACCGGCAACCGTTAGTGATGAAGAAAAAGTTACTGTATATGAAGCTATACATGACCTTGATTTTATCGGTAACGGCAGTATGGAAACCAGTTATGGCAAAAGAAGAGTAATTGAAGATTGCGAACCTCTAATCCGCACTCGCGAAGTTCAAGGAAGACTTTCTCAATCCGACAATGCTCACACCTTCGCTGAATGGTCGAAAACAGGTCGTTTCTCCCATAGATTTACTTTTTCTTGTGAGCCTTTTTATGTACGCTCTATCGATGATTTGAAAAACAATCTTTTTTGTGAGGAACCTGCTCTTTATAATCATCAGACAAGCTCACAGAGCGATGAAGTGAAACAACGGCTATCTATAATCGCCAGACACGGTGCCTATGACGCAGATTGCAAACAGGAACTATCTGAACTCGGGCTCGATTCCAACAAACGCAACTATACCGTGTTGAATCCTAAAGGTCAAAGCCCGACCGTCGTTACCATGCCTGATGATTTTATACATTATGCCGCCCATCGTGCTATGACGGTCCGAGAAATGGCACGTCTTCAATCATTTGATGATTCATTCGTTTTCCAAGGCAAACGACAGACTGGTGGCAATAAACGTAAATCAGAAATTCCACAATATACACTTGTGGGCAATGCCGTTCCGCCTCTCATGGCGCGTGCCATTGCCAATACCATTCTGCAACATATAAAG
>NZ_PUED01000299.1 GCF_003024925.1 Paramuribaculum intestinale | reverse complement strand
CTGTGCACCCGGTGCGGACGCATCGCTAACCAATATACTCATTCGCTTTCTTCAGGATGATTCAGAAGACGCGAAAATCTTGATATGCACTCATTCGACTCTCAGATTTGCATATGCGAAGATTGGGAATCAATCATTTAATGACGTACTTCTGGCGATTGATGAATTTCATCACGTATCGGCGGAAGCAGATAACAAACTTGGCAACTTAATTCGAGACATCATGGCCAATACGAATGCTCATGTTTTGGCTATGACAGGCTCTTACTTCCGAGGCGATTGTACGGCAGTGCTTTCTCCCTTGGATGAATATAAGTTTAGACATGGCCGTGTAACCTACAACTACTATGAACAACTAAATGGCTATCAATATCTTAAATCATTGGGAATAGGGTTTCATTTTTATCAAGAAGGTTACTTAAATTCCATAAAAGATGTTTTGAACCTTGATGAAAAGACTATTATCTATATACCCAATGTCAATTCTGCCGAATCAACCAAAGAAAAACTTTACGAGGTTGATCAATTGGTTGATATTATTGGTACTTTTGACCATGTAGATGAGAACAACATCTATCATATTATAACAAGCACAGGCAAAGAATTAAAAGTTGCGGATTTAGTCACTCCAGGGAGCGATAGAGATAAGGTGCAAAACTATCTTCGAAATATGAAAAACGTTGATGATATTGATATTATCATCGCATTGGGAATGGCTAAAGAGGGTTTTGACTGGAAATATTGTCAAACCACACTCACTGTTGGCTATAGAGGTTCTCTGACTGAGATTGTCCAAATAATAGGTCGCTGCACGAGAGATAGCGAGAATAAGACCCACGCTCAATTTACAAATTTGATAGCAGAGCCGGATGCTGAAAGAGAACAGGTAACTCATTGTATCAATGATATACTGAAAGCTATATCCGCTTCCCTGCTAATGGAAGAGGTTGTTGCTCCCAAATACAACTTTACCCCAAAAACCAATGAAGACGGCACAAATACAGATGAACCTGTAATAAATATATCAGGATACCGTCCGATTAAATCCCAAGCAGTAAAAGATATTGTAGATAATGACCTTGTCGACTTGAAGGCAAGAATATATCAGAACCCTAACATTCAGGGTGCGATGATGGGAGCCGTACCTCCGGAAACCCTTACAAAGCATCTTATTCCTAAAGTTATTGAGGAATTGTACTCTGATCTATCAAGAGATGAAGTTAAACAACTCAGTGATTATATAGTGGTTGACTCTTTCCTCAATGCCGTACGAGGAACCGAAAAGTCTTCCGATCCTGCATCAGAATCAGAAGAATCACTTAATAAAAAGATAATCAAATTTGCCTCGCTGCTGAATGTAGCGGACTTGAACATGGATCTAATCTACTCGATAAATCCGTTCAATCAGGCATACGAGATAATTTCAAAACAATTAGATTCCAAGGTGTTTAAGGCAATACAGAATACTATCCGTGCGATGAAAATCGATATTACGGAAGAAGAAGCGCTTGATAATTGGCCTCTTATAAATGAGTTTTTCTCGAAATTCGGAAGAGAACCCAATCTCGATTCAATAGACCCATTTGAAAAAAGGTTAGCAGAATCCTTGTGCTTCCTTAAAAATCTCACACAATCAACTAAATAAATCAATATGACAAGAGATGAGATTCTAACTGCTTTGAAAGAGACCGATAAATTCGGCCTCCTTGCTCGTCGTGAAGTAAAAAAGCCAACGGCATCTCAGCTACCTCTTGTCAATGCGTTTGAAGAGATTGTAGATTTCTTTGAATCCAATGGACGTCTGCCAGAGTGTAGGAAAGATAATATTCAGGAATTTCAGCTGTATCATAGATACAAATCAATATGTAGAGACTCTCAAAAACTCCAATTTTTGAGAGATTATGATTTAAACAATATTCTTGTAGATGAGACCAATGAGATAGACCCCATTGAGCGTTTGAAATCTGAGGATGTTCATGGATTATTAGCTGCTGAACCGCTAGAAATATTTAAAAT
>NZ_PUED01000298.1 GCF_003024925.1 Paramuribaculum intestinale | reverse complement strand
CCCATCTTTTACAGTCCAAAAACGAGCAAACCCTTTTGTACATTGGCGTGAAGCCATGTGCAAAAGGGTCTATATATGTAGCACTGGAATGGGGTTATCTATATTTAACCTTTTTTAATATTAGCAATAATCTGTTTGATTTTCTGACGAGTAACAATCTCGGTGTCGAGTCTGAAGCCGGCTTTGGCATGTAGGTCATCGGTAAGATCATCCCGTGTGAAGTTAGGCTTGTAGCCTTCTCCCTTGACTATGTTCATAGTCATTGACCGTAGTTTCTCAATTATAGCGGAGGATGTGTATTTATAGTTCAGTTCCTTTTCCATTATTCTGAAGAGCAGTAGTGTGATAAAGCAGACAATGAAGTGGGCCCTTATGTGTTCCGCCGTCCAGACGAAGACGGGTCGACCCTTGAAGTCAGTCTTGATGACCCTGAAGGCATCCTCCGACTCCCAGCGGTTATGGTTCAGTTCGATGATTTTCGTCACATTGTCAGACAGATCCGTACATATCGCATAGAAGCCGTCATATTTTTCTTCTTCTGATATGGCGTCAAGATTCAGGGAGACGGTTCTGAATACCGCAACCTCGCCGTCTTCTGTGGCGTAGGTCTCGGAAAGGAACCTGTCAGGGCTCTTATAAGATTTGGTCAATGTCCTGTTTCCACGTGCATTGCTGTCAGCCTTGTCAATCTCGCGTTGACGCAGGAATCGGAGGTAGTCGCGGTATTTGTATGAAAATGTCACAATCAATCTTTGAGAGAACTTTGTCTTTTCATTGACAATCCAACGCTCGCGATAAAAAGTGCGGTCTCCGTAATAACGGGCAGTATCGGCATCAGTCAGGTCAAACTCCAGTTCATCCTCGTCTGCATCCCGGTACCGCTTGTCTTTTTGTACCGTGTCGGACTTTACAAGTTTCCATCCTGTCGGTTCCAGACACCAGTCCCTGAGATTATCCTCCAGTTTCTTTATTGACTGCACCGTTATGAATGATCTTTCTGCTGTGGAGTTATATGACCGGTTGCCTTCAGAAGAGAGACCTCCGTCTGTACAGACTACAATCTTGCTGACCCCCATCTTCTCAACTATAATCTTTTCAGTTGGAATCAAGGTAGTCTGTTCGTTGGCATTGCCGGGATTGATGCACATCGCAACCGGCATGCCGGAGTTGTCGATGAACATACCCATCTGTACGATGGGGTTCGGTCGATGTTCCTTGGAGACTCCGTACTTGCGTATACGTTCATGAACGTTCCCTTTTTTGTCTGTCACATAGTCCGGATCGGCAGATTCTCTCTCGAAAAAATAGTTGGTGCAGTCATAGTACATGACGGTCGTATCCCGTTCGACAACCTTTGACGAATTAAGGAAAAGTCTCTTCTGGATGTATTCACCGTGTCTGTCCAGGATATCCAGACTCCTGTAGATATGCTGTTTTTCTATATCAAAAGGCTCGATATAGCTTCCGCTCCTGCGATAATTACCTAGTTTTGAAGCCGGTCTCAAAAGCCGTTCGTAGACCATCAGCTCCAGAACTTTGTTGAAATCGAAGTCGAACTTATGTTTACGTGAGATTGCCTCGCATATCCTGTCCATCCCGACCTTATGGTACAGCCGTTTAAGAAACAGATATCCGCTCTCGCAACTCTGAGCCTCGCCTTTTTCAATAAGCTTTGTGGGCGACAGACGTGATATTATCACCTGCCGGCCCTCCTTCTCCTGTGCCGTAAGCCTGGCGATATATTCCCTGGCCCATTCAACAGGATCTCTGTCTCCGCATCTCTGACGAACTTCCTCAAGCGTTCCAAGGCGCTCATGGATTCTTGAGGTACTTTTGCCGTTCTTGTCCCTGTATGCCTTCTGTACATAAAGGATGGAAGTCTTTTTTGTCTTGGTTATTTTCAGCTTCATATTATGCCGCCCTGCCGTTGATTGCTACACGGTGCTACAAAGATAGTAATAAAATTTGACACGTGCAAGCGTGCCAGCAAAAAAGATTCATGAAAATGCAACTGTCAAACTACCG
>NZ_PUED01000297.1 GCF_003024925.1 Paramuribaculum intestinale | reverse complement strand
CACAGCGTACACTCCGATGCCGCACCCACCCGTCATTTGTTCGGTCCCATATATGTGCCGACCGCCAGAATCGCACCGGTGCTTTTCTCCCACACCGCGTAGACAAACGGCCGGTCAAATGTCACATAACAACGCCTGTCAGCACCATCGATACCACCGGCGGTCACCGATTTCACTTCACTACCCTCCTCATCGACCGAAATCGACGTACGCTGGACTACCTTCCCACCCACAGGCGAAATGAGCCCCAGTCCGGGCATGACAAAGCCTGAGGCCAGACTCGACGCACCCATCGCCGACAATATACGGCTGACATCGTGATCGCTTGTTATTTCCATGCGTGGAATATCCAATCCAAACGACCCGCTACGCATGCCTTCGCCCGAACTGCCGGTAGTAATTTCATACCATCCACCGGCGCCCAGACTCCTTATCAGATCCCTGACCGACATGTTTTTGGCTGGCAGCACAGCTGTAAAATTGTATGCACCGTTGCCGTATGGCATAGTCACCGACTGGATCGCATCTTCCGTCGACATCCCGCCATCAGCTCCGATACCAGAATAATAGCCGGCACCGACATTATCAGCATGCATCATATCAACATCTTCGCAACTGCCGTCGGCAAGAAAAAATGGCGACTTCTTTGTGGCGGACCTATCAAATTTCTTCGTCCATGCTCCACGGAAATACAAGGTCGACGCCCACAGAGCAGCCATTGACCGATCTATATTCTTTACTACGTCGTCGAAACCGGTTCGCTCGAATATCCAGGCATTGATTTTTCCAACCGAGCTACGTTCGGAAAAATCAATGCATTTTATATCCGTCATATAATCATTATACAGGATCGACACATATCCGTCTGTGGCTCTCGCCGGCTCACCAGACCCGCTATTCAGCCATACCCCGTTGTCAAGCCGCATCTTCGCTTCCTTATCAATACCGGGAAGAGATTGCTGCAATTTACCGAAATAGGAGTTGAGCCACAGCTTCTGAACATCGCTGACGCCCATAGCCGCAAGAAATTCGGCGCAGACATCATCATCAGCCGCATTGGCAAGCATCCCGACCATTATCGCAGCGCTCAAAGGCGACACGACAACACTACCCTCTGTCTGGCAGCATATTTCGCCAAGCATGTCGAATGCAAACGGCTGCATGGCCTCACTTACATAAAACTCCTCCGCCTCAAGCTCTATCGGCTCATACGGATTGTTATCCACAGGATTATCAGCGTCACCATCACTCGCACACCCCCACAGCCCCGCCGCAAAGATCGGCAGAAGCAGAAACAACGTCTTTATTCGCTTGTTCATATTCATTTTTTCCTTATATTAGTCAGACTCATCATTTGATCCCCAAAATAAACTTGAGACGGCCAATTTATAGGATCGACATAAAAGCCATTACTATTGCCATCCCATCCCCAATTATAATAAAACTTCTGCATCATTGAACTACTACCACGTTCTCCCATTGTAGTAAATGGTCCTGACGCGTCTCCCAATTGACCAGTCGGAACAATCAAAGCATAGCCAATATCTGTGGATGCTTCGGTCAGTCCCTCACACACCCATGCATGCCCAACATTATCTGCAATATTAGCCCCTCTCATATACACGGGACGACGATTCTTCAGCGATTTTGTTATCTCATTTATATTATGTGAAGAGTTAAACGTATATGCATATCCCATATCTGACAACGCAGCCTGTGCATAATAGATATTAGAGCTTGATGAATAACCATAATCCATTTCCACTTTGTCACCTATATAACGCAGGAATCTAGCTAGCTCAGGAACACTTTCAGTGGAATACAATGGCATACGAGAAAAATCAAATCCCGGCAGATAAGCGTGATATTTCAAAATCTGCCCCAAAGCCACAGCAACACATCCTACAGCATACCTATTAGTGATTTGCTCATTATACGGATACCATTGCCCCCACATCGTTTTAATAAGTGGCTGGATATTAGTAGTATATACAGTTTGATCCTTTACTAGTATATAGGATATCTCATTGAC
>NZ_PUED01000296.1 GCF_003024925.1 Paramuribaculum intestinale | reverse complement strand
GATTAATTATTTCTTTAATTTTGTTTTTATCGAAAAAAAGAAAAATAAAAAATCAGGGTTGTTTGTTTTTACTGTTGATTATTCTGTGCGGTGGATTAATCTCTTTTCTGAAGAGTACCTGGTCGTATTCTTACTTTAATTTAGACGCTATTCACTGGGTTTAACAGTCCCTGCTCCATTAGGGACTTTTTTTTGCAGCAATCCATCAGACGTGTTTTAACGCGATTTACTTAATGGCCTGTGTTTTGTTGCTTTCTGGTTCAGAGGCCTTTCGGGAGCGTTTTAAGCAGGTTTCCGGACAGGCGAAAGCTGCCAACAGACAGAGCTGTGGCAGAGCCAGAAATGTACTCATCCTGGATACGCATGTATTCACCATCAGCCCGGTGAATGGAGTAGCATTCTGCTGAATTTGTCTGAGTCTGAAAATCGCGTTAAAACATATCCGGGCGCGATTCTGGCGTGTCTTTGTTGCTGTGTTTTGCCTTAATTGCCAGATCGCGCTCATCTGGCATGAATTCTGTTTTCCCTTTCATGTTCCCGTCTTCCACGCCCACCAAATCATGAAAAAACACCCGTTTCAGTTACATCAGGCAGGCAATTCGTTCGTGATTCGCCTGGCTGCATAGATATGCATGAGGTTAAAATTTATCAGGCGCGATCGCGGCGGTTTTTCGGGTGGTTTGTTGCTATTTTTGCCTGTCTGCTGTCGTGATCGCGCTGAACGCATTTCAGTGGTGCGTACAATTAAGGGATTATGGTAAATCACCCTTCCAGGCGTTCAGCCCTTCTTCCGGTTTTTTTCCGTTCAGGTATTTACGGGCGAGACGAATGCGTCTTGCCTGGTAAATCGCATCGTAGGCCTGTGACTGTCCCACACCGTTACTGATTTCACTGACCAGATGGCGCAGGTCGGCCTGTGTCAGTGTGTAAACGTGTTTCTGGATGAGGTCACGGGCTGTCCGTTCTTCGTATCCGGCAACGACAAGTGCAGCCAGCAGGCGTTTGTCTGTTTTGCTCAGGCGGTGGCGACCAGATTTTATTTTGCTCACGTTATCTCCTCTCTGTTTTTTCTCCTGATGTTATCCGGTGCTGTTTTTCTGCTGCGAATCTTCCTTTCCTGATTTTTATAAGGGTGATTCAGATCACAAAAATGAAAATTCATATTATTGACAGAGAAAATAAAGCAGCGTAACTTTCATTACTGTACATAAAACTAGTGGTTATATGTACAGTATATTGTTTTAACCTGTTGTTTTTTCTTATGTGTTAAAGAGGAATTTATATGTCAGATACAATGGTAGTGAATGGTTCAGGTGGTGTTCCGGCTTTTCTCTTTTCCGGAAGTACATTAAGCAGCTACAGACCAAATTTTGAAGCTAATTCGATTACAATTGCATTACCACATTATGTGGATCTGCCTGGCCGGAGTAATTTTAAACTGATGTACATTATGGGGTTTCCGATTGATACGGAGATGGAGAAAGACAGTGAATATTCAAATAAGATCCGCCAGGAAAGTAAAATTTCAAAAACTGAAGGGACCGTGTCTTACGAACAGAAAATAACTGTTGAAACAGGTCAGGAAAAAGACGGTGTGAAAGTCTACCGTGTCATGGTTCTTGAGGGAACGATTGCCGAATCTATTGAACATCTCGATAAGAAAGAAAACGAAGACATTCTGAATAATAACCGAAATCGCATCGTCCTGGCGGACAACACTGTCATTAACTTTGACAATATTAGTCAACTGAAGGAATTTTTACGTCGTTCGGTAAATATTGTTGACCACGATATTTTCTCCAGTAATGGTTTTGAAGGGTTTAATCCGACAAGTCATTTTCCGTCCAATCCGGGGGATCGGTATTTTAATAATACAGGTGTTACATTTGGCTCTGGTGTTGACCTTGGTCAGCGAAGTAAACAGGACTTGTTGAATGATGGCGTGCCTCAGAGTATTGCAGATAAACTTGACGGATATTATATGCTTCGTGGACAGAGTGCATATGATAAAGTAAAATCAAATCCGCTGACAC
>NZ_PUED01000295.1 GCF_003024925.1 Paramuribaculum intestinale | reverse complement strand
GCAAGAATCTGACGTTCAAGACCGGTGGCGTTGATGGTTGCGACTGCGAAGAAATCCTGAAACTTATATCCGAAGGGAAGATTGACACGACCCCGCTGATAACCCATACCTTCCCCTTCTCGCAGATCGAGGAAGCCTACGATCTGTTTGAAAACCGCCGCGACAACGTTATTAAAGTGGCGATAACACCTCATTGACTTATGGAACGTTATAATGAATTTGAACAATATTTGAGGGCTACAGAACCGGGGCCAAAGGAACGCGCCGAACTGTGGCAGACGGCTATTGGGTTGCAAAAGGTTGACGGCCTTGAGGTATCTGACTATCTGGTTGATACCGCAAAAAGGCACATCGAGGGTGAAGTCAACATTGATGATGTTGACAAACTGATTACAACATATTATCAGAGTGAGGCTGCGCGTGAGATACCCGATGATGTGAAACAGGCGGATGAGGTGTCGAAGAATATTGTCCGTGTTCTTTCGGAGCAATCTTTCTCGTTCTCACTTCAGGGGTTGGCCGGGGTTCATCGTCGTATATTCAACGGTGTTATGAAACATGCCGGTGAATTCCGAAAATATAACGTGACAAAGAAAGAATGGGTCCTTGATGGTGCTACCGTTCTTTATGGCCCTTATGAAGATTTGACCCGCACTATTGAATACGACCTTGAACAGGAAAGACAGTTCAGTTACAGGGGATTATCGCAGTCACAAATTATTGAGCATCTGGTACGTTTTGTGTCGGACATATGGCAAATCCATCCATTCCCTGAAGGAAACACGCGTACTACCGCTGTATTCACCATCAAGTATCTGCGTTCGATGGGGTACTCGGTTGAGAATGATATGTTCAAGAGCCATTCGTGGTATTTCCGCAATGCGCTTGTCCGCGCCAACTACCGTAATGCCGTCAAGGGTGTAGAACCTACATATGAATATCTTATCCTTTTCTTCCGCAATCTTCTTCTCGGCGAAAACAACGAGCTGCGAAATCGTTATCTGCATATCAGATGGGATGAGGCAAAACATCATGATGACGTTTCGGAAACGTCACAACGTCACGATGACGTTTCCGGAGTAAAGTTAACTGAAAATGAAAAAGCTGTAATAGATGTGATGCAGCGAGACAACCATGTGTCTCTTGATAGAATTGTGGAAATCACAAAACTTTCTCGTAGCACCATAGATCGTATCATCCGTTCTCTGAAAGGGAAAGAGCTGCTTGAACGCCGAGGTGTCAAGAATTACCCGGAATGGATTGTTAAACGGCTTTTAAAGAGTTGAGGTATAGCAGAATCGAGTTGTTGCATTTTTTGCAACAACTTAAGATAAAGACGGTAGTAAAGTCGAGCGCAACATCACTAAGATTTATGAGGCAGATGAATTGGCTTCAGATTCAACTGTTGCATTTTTTGCACAAGTTCAAACTGAGGGAAAATGCCAAGTGGAGCAATTGAAGATGATCGTTCTGATATAGTATGTAAGGACTAAGCGTGTAGTTGTTTCCAAAATGGAAATAACTGCCGAGGATTTCTCGGTAGTTCAAATTTTTTGATGTTCCGAGTAACATTATCAACACAATTACACACTGGTGGGAGATTCAGTTTTCTAAGTCATCCATATCAGCATCGCTAGCCAACGTGTATAGAATAAAAACGCCACAACCGACTGTATTTAGGTAGCTAGTTGTGGCGTTGGATTGGATGTCAAGTATTATCGCTTTTGGCGTGGCTCTCGTTTGTTTGCTTGCTCTATTTGCCATTGTATCCGCTCACGGACTTGGTCGAATGACAAGGGCGTGAAGTTATTGTTGTCGACACCAACATCGAATTGTGTCGGGTAGAGATGTTGAAGCCGTCCGGCATCAATGCCAGTGTTTGAGGGCCGCGTATGCACATGTCCAAACAATTGCCATACATCAGTCTTGTATCCTCCCTCAAAACAGAGAAATGGATAGTGGCTGAGGTAGATTTTCTTTTTCCCTACCTCAATACGCATCTGCATGGCCACATGCTCAAAGCGATCGATAAATCCTTGACGTATAT
>NZ_PUED01000294.1 GCF_003024925.1 Paramuribaculum intestinale | reverse complement strand
GATTAACGCCAAGCAACAAAGTGAACTTTCCAAATTGGCGGCGCAGCGTCTTATGGCTTCCGAGAGTTGGGGGCAGTTGTTTAGCGACATTTCCCGGCTCAGTACGACCACGATTAACCGACTTTTGAACGACATCAACAGCCGGAAAATCAACCTTTCGGCAGAGTTCAACCCCGCCGACCTTAAAGCCATTAACGACCAACTACAAAAGGCGAAGAACGAGTTAGCCACCCGTAACCCCTTCCTGGCCCTTCGCCAAAGCCTAAGCGAACTTCGCGCCGCTATGAAGGCGGAAAAGTTATTAGACAGCGACGACCCCTTTGTAAAGTCGTTGGAAGAAAAGAAGAAGCAATACGCCGACTATACCGACGCTATAAACAGCAGCGGCACCACATTAGCCGGAGCCGCGAAGGAAGCCTACGCCGACCTATTGGCGGAAGGTAGTAGTTACGTCGATATGCTCCACAAGAAAATAGCCACCCTTAACGGACTTAAAATTAAGGGCGAACTTACCATAGAAGGACAGGAGCAGCTCGATATATTGAACGCCGCCCTTAACAAAGAAACAGGCGTAGCAAAGAGCGTTGGCGCGGGCTTTAAGGAAGCCTTCGGCGACCTCGGCAGTAGCCTAACCTTCCTTTCGTCGTGCTTCGGAAGTGTGACAAACGGCATAAAGAAAATGGGTATTAGCATGGACGAGGAAACGGAAGCCATATTAGGCGACATAGGCGGAATGTTGGACGGGGCCTCTCAAATTGCCACAGGCATAGCCACCGCCAACCCGTTAAGCATTATTCAAGGATCCATAGGCTTTTTGTCGTCAGCCTTCGACCTATTTAACAGCCGCGACCGCAAGGCCGAAAAGTCAATTAAGAAGCATGAAGAAGCCGTTACCCGGTTGGGACGTGCCTATACAGCATTGGAACACGCCGTAGACAATGCCCTCGGCGAAACCGTCTACCAAAACCAAAGCGCGTTAATTCAGAACCTACGGCAGCAGCAGAACGAAATACAAGGAATGATTAACGACGAAATCTCCAAGAAGAAAACCGATTGGGGACGCGTCGAGGAGTTCCAAGAACGCTACGACGAAGCCGGGCGACAGATTGAGGACATCATCGCCGAAATCACGGAAAGCATTACCCAAACTTCCGCCGGGGACTTAGCCAACGAATTAAAGGACGCACTTATAGAAGCCTTCGAGAGCGGAGAGGACGCTGCAAAGGTATTCGGCGACGTAGCCGACAACGTGCTTAAAAACGCTGTTTCCAACGCCCTAAAACTTCAATTTTTGGAGAAGCCATTGCAGAACGCAATTAAGCAGCTTCAAAAAGATATGGGCTTCGACGCAGAAGGAAACGGCAGTTTCGACGGACTAACCCAAGCCGAACAAGACCGCTTTAAGGCTGCGGTAGCCGCAGCCGGGCAGAACTTCAAGGCGGCAATGGATATGTATAAAGACCTATTCGCCGAATTGGACGAAAGCGACCCGACAAGCCTAAGCGGTGCAATAAAGGGAGCAAGCCAAGAAAGTATAGACCTATTGGCCGGGCAGACCAACGCCGTAAGGCAGAACCAAGTTATAGCCATTGAAATTTTTAGGCAGCAGCTTATCCACCTTTCAAGCATGGATAACCGATTAGGGAACATAGCCGGAAGCCTTCTATCCATACTTAACCGTTTGGGAATAGACGACGGCGACGACCTACGAAGCCAAGGAATAACCGATTAACACAACAGCAAAATGCAACTACAAGAACTTAAGCAACGATTAGCAGCCGAAGCGAAGGCGGCGGGTATTTGTTCGGAGTGGTACGACTTCATATTAAAGGCTTCTTCTAAAGAACGCCTTATAACCCTTTTCGTCAAGGGTCAGGACTTCTGCTCCGAAAATAACTACCCTTCGCCGGAACTTCGCGCCGAGTTCTCCGACATACGCGCCCGCTTCGGTGTGTTTTGCGCCGACGACCTAATAGCGACGAAAAGTCCAAGACGTGTTAGAGCCTTCGACAACGCCGCCGGGACGGTTGAATACGGTAACTTTGATGCCGGCCAAGTGG
>NZ_PUED01000293.1 GCF_003024925.1 Paramuribaculum intestinale | reverse complement strand
TTTGTTCCTACTTTGTTTTCAACGTGTGGAATGCCGCAGACTGCGTCAGTAGTGGACTGATAATGAAACCTTATCATTCCTATTTTTTCGGTCCAATGAATACATTTACGGAATTGGTCACTCAAAAAAAACTCATTCATATTATAGGGGTACGTTTTCAACCGTGTGGACTTTCTCGATTTATAAAAATTCCACTTTCCAAATTTATGAATCAAGGATTAGACAGTCACGAGTTTCCTGCTCTTTTTAGTCAATCTTTCACATATCAACTCTCTGAAATTCAAAATCCGATTGGTTATATTGAACATGAATTGGTTAGGCAATTGTACAAAAACAGCATGGACGCAGAAAAGCAAATATCTCATGTTGTTTCCTTGATCCGCAGACAGAAAGGAATTGTTTCGATTAAGGAATTGGTAACAGAAGTATGCTTATGCCAAAGACAATTTGAGCGCAAGTTTAAGTTTCATACAGGTTATTCCCCAAAAGAATATAGTCGAATTGTTCAGTTTTGGAATGCTGTACATCTTTTGAAACCTAATATTTCATTCGATAATCTTTTGTTTGTTGCTGTCCAAGCGGGATATTATGATGCTTCTCATTTATATAGAGAGGTAAAAAGGCTTTCTGGTCATACCCCTAAGGCATTTCTTACACTCCCTACAAATGGAAAAGTAGAAGTGTTACATTTTGAATTATAGAAATAATCAGAAAAGAAAAAGTATATGAACGGATTAATTAATCTTCTATGTAGTTTGAATATAAACAATGCAGATGTGCTCGAATACACCAAGCGTCTGAAAAACATCCAAATCAAGAAAGGTGAACATTTTCAGATGCAGGGCTGTCCAGTCAGATACATGGGATATGTAGATTCCGGGAAATTCAGATATTACAAAATAGACAAAGATGGTAATGAACGTACCCTTTGGTTCAATAAATCTTTTCCGTTTATCGGAGATTATCATTCGTTCTTGAAAAGAACAAATGCCGAACTTTGTATTCAAGCAATGGAGGATTATGAGATTACATTGTTTAGTTACGAACAGATGATGGAATTATTCGACACGAATATAGATACGCAAAAGTTAAGGGCGACCATTGCGGAGCGTTCTATGTTCGGCTGGCGTAATATTGCTTTAGCACTGTATTTCGATACCGCTGAGGAAAGATACATTGAATTATTAAAAGATTTTCCCGACATTGAAAAAGAGATTTCCTTAAAACATATCGCATCCACTTTGGGCATTTCTCCCGAAACGCTAAGCAGAATAAGAAAAAAGTTAGATAAAAATCCATAGGATTGACCTATGTCAAGAATTGATAATTTCCAACTCTCTACCTTTGCTGTCTTTATCAACATAAAGAGCATGGAAACTAATATTCGAATATTTACGGAACGCCACCTTCTACGGAATCCGTCACTTACGGTTCTGATGAAACTAAGCGTTGACGGCCACTTGGATGAATTACGTTTAAAAAAAACATTGCTTAAATTAAGAAGTGTTCACCCGCTACTTTATTCATCCATTTGCATGAATAATGAGGGAGAGGCATTTTATCAGGAAAACACTGTTCATCAGCTCGAATTGCATTTTATTAAAAGTGAACATTCAAATCAATGGCTGGAAATTGCCGAGTCCGAGAATAAAAAGCCTTTTAATTGCGAAACAGGTCCACTCATACGTTTTTTTGTATTCTACACTGAGATTGGTTTTGATATTCTGGCTGTATGTCATCATCTATTAGGTGACGGTAACGCTATTGCAAGATTATTGAGGGATGTAGTGTTTGTTTATGCTGGAAATAATTTGCCCTTAAAAGAACAACAGCTCATCTCAAAACAAAGTGATTTTCCACAAAAAGCTAAACTTTCTTTTCCTGTAAAATTGCTTCTGCGTTCACTAAATTCAAAGTGGTCTAAAGGTAAGCAGCAACGTTTTGGAGAAGCGGAATACCGGGAGATATTCAATAAGTACCATCAGTTAACAGATATTGCTTTGTCGTACTCAACCATAAACAAAGTTGATATGAACGCTTTGTACAATGCTTGTAAAATACACGGCATAACAA
>NZ_PUED01000292.1 GCF_003024925.1 Paramuribaculum intestinale | reverse complement strand
GTTCAACTGCTTCGTTCGTCCAAAGTATGACGGCTCACATCAGACATTCCCCGACCTGAATCTGAAGATGCTTGGCGACCGCTACGGGGTGCATTCATTGTATCCCTCGCAGAAAGATTGTGTCTGGATGCTTAAACAGAACGGAGGCGGTATTTGCGATTTTGAGGTAGGGTGCGGCAAGACGCTGATAATGTGCATTGCGGCGCATGAGATGAGGCGTCTCGGACTCGCCCACAAGCCTATGATTATCGGCCTGAAGGCGAATGTCGCTGAAATTGCGATGACATATCAGACCGCATATCCAAATGCGAGAATCCTCTATGCCGATGAAAAGAGTTTCAAGGCAGAGAACCGAGTGGCCTTTTTCAACCAGATCAAGAACAACGACTATGACTGTATCATCATGTCGCACGACCAGTTCGGCAAGATACCCCAGTCGCCGGAAATGCAGCAACAGATTCTGCAAGCTGAGCTTGATACAGTGGAGGAAAATCTCGAAGTTGTCAAGCAGCAAGGGCATGACATATCGCGCGGTATGCTGAAAGGGCTCATCAAGCGCAAGGAAAACCTGACAGCCAAGATAGCGACTATCCAATATCAGATGGAGCAGAACAAGGACAGCGTCGTGGATTTCAAGCAAATGGGCATTGACCATATCTTTGTGGACGAGAGCCACCAGTTCAAGAATCTCATGTTTAACACCCGTCACGACCGGGTTGCCGGGCTCGGCAATTCCGAAGGCTCCCAACGCGCGCTCAATCTACTCTATGCCATACGCACTATTCAGGAACGGACGGGCAAAGACCTCGGTGCTACATTCCTGTCGGGTACTACAATCAGTAATTCTCTGACAGAACTTTACTTGTTGTTCAAGTATCTTCGCCCGAAAGAACTTGAAAGGCAGGAGATTCGGTGTTTCGACGCATGGGCGGCTATCTTCGCAAAGAAGACTACCGACTATGAGTTTAATGTCACAAACAACATAGTCGCAAAGGAGCGTTTCCGATACTTCATCAAGGTGCCGGAACTGGCGGCTTTCTACAATGAGATAACCGACTACCGCACAGCCGAGGATGTCGGCGTTGACCGACCGATGAAGAATGAGATACTGCACAATATCCCGCCCACGCCACAGCAGGAGGAATTTATCCAGAAACTTATGGAATTTGCCAAAAGCGGTGATGCCACAATCTTAGGTCGTGCGCCATTGTCTGAAACCGAGGAGAAAGCGAAGATGCTTATTGCCACCGACTATGCCCGAAAAATGGCTCTTGACATGAGAATGATAGATCCATCATACTCCGATGACCCGAACAACAAGGCCTCGCACTGCGCCAAGATGATAGCCGAATACTATCACAAGTATGATGAGCAGCGCGGCACACAGTTTGTATTTTCCGATCTTGGGACTTACAAGCCGGGAGAGTGGAATTTTTATTCCGAGGTCAAGAGAAAGCTTATAGAGGATTACGGCATACCGCCCCATGAGATAAGGTTTATACAAGAATGTAAGACCGAACGGTCGAGAAAGGCTGTGATACAAGCCACTAACGACGGAGACATCCGCGTTCTGTTCGGCTCCACATCAATGCTCGGCACCGGAGTAAACGCTCAGAAAAGGTGTGTGGCGATTCATCATGATGACACACCATGGCGACCGAGTGACCTTGAACAGCGCAACGGTCGCGGGATACGAGCCGGGAACGAGATAGCCAAACTTTACGCTGACAATAAGGTGGACGTAATCATCTATGCGGTAGAGAAGTCGCTTGACTCCTACAAGTTCAATCTGCTTCATTGCAAGGCCACGTTCATTGCCCAGCTGAAGAGTGGCGCACTCGGTGCGAGAACCATTGACGAGGGAGCAATGGATGAAAAAACGGGAATGAACTTCTCGGAATACATGGCTATCCTGTCAGGCAATACCGATCTTTTGGAAAAGGCGAAACTTGAAAAGCGCATAGCCTCACTGGAGAGCGAGCGCAAATCTTTCAACAAAGGCCGTGGCGATTCAGAGTTCCGTCTGAAAACCATCAGGGTTGACATCCATAACAATGAGGTTGCCGTTGAGCGTATG
>NZ_PUED01000291.1 GCF_003024925.1 Paramuribaculum intestinale | reverse complement strand
CCATAACTCCTTCACAAAAACTGAAAATTGACTCGAAAACACTCTCGAAATCCTAACATGAGTCAAAAGTAAACACACTCTAACGGCTGTTCAAAAAACGTCGTTGTAGCGTTTTCTGCGTCATCTACATTGTAATTTCGCGCAGTATTCCGACGCCCACATCACCGTCGCCACCAGCACGTCATCGGCAGGAGCAGAGCATATGAAAAATTTGCTATTGACGGAGGGATATTGTAATTTTGTACTCTCAAAAAACAACGATAATTACAGCAAATGTTACCCGACATGATCACCCTTGCACTGTTCAATCCGCAAGCTATACTCGACAGTTTTTTCACAGCCACACCCATAGCCATATATCTGATGGTAGTCGGCCTTATGGTTGTGGAAAGTTCTTTCATCCCGTTTCCGTCGGAAGTGATTGTTCCCCCCGCCGCTTATCTTGCCGCCACTTCACATGAAGTCAACATTGTGGCGGTGGTATTGCTCGCCACTCTGGGAGCATTGATAGGCGCTCTCATCAACTATGGCCTGTCGCTCTGGATCGGACGTCCTATAGTGTATCGTTTCGCCGACTCACGACTGGGTCATGCATGCCTTATAAACCGCGAAAAAGTAGAACATGCCGAACACTACTTCGACAATCACGGAGCCGTATCGACATTCGTAGGGCGTCTGATTCCGGCTGTACGCCAGCTCATAAGCATACCGGCCGGTCTTTCACGGATGAACATATTCCGTTTTATGCTCTACACATCGCTTGGTGCCGGAGTATGGAACATTATCCTCGCGGCACTCGGATGGTGGCTCGGACAGATCGTGCCGCGCGACGCCCTCTTCGAAAAGGTGGAACAATACAACGTATATCTCACATGGGTCGGTATCGGCATAGGATTGGCCTGTGTGGCCATCATAGTCTGGAACGCCTTCAAACCTCAAAAAAATTCTTGAAAATGATAGAAATAGCGCCGTCAATGCTTTCAGCCGATTTCGGCAATCTCGACCGCGACGTAGAGATGGTCAACCGCTCGGAGGCATCATGGATGCACCTTGACGTCATGGACGGAGTCTTCGTGCCCAATATTTCCTACGGCTTCCCGGTAATAAAGGCCATTGGCCGCAATGCGCGGAAACCGCTCGACGCCCATCTGATGATCGTAAACCCGCAGAATTACGTAAATCAGGTACGCGACTGCGGAGTGGATCTCATGACAGTCCATCAGGAAGCCTGTCCACATCTTCACCGCGTAGTGCAGCAGATAAAGGATGCCGGGATGAAAGCCGGGGTAGCTTTGAATCCCGCTACACCGACAATGATGCTTGACGACATATTGCCTGAGCTTGATCTGGTGCTCATAATGAGCGTAAACCCCGGATTCGGAGGGCAGAAATTCATCGACCTTGCCCTTCCCAAAGTAAGGAGAATGCGCGGTCTCATCGACTCACTGGGACTTGCCACACGCATAGAAGTGGATGGCGGCGTCAATATGCAGACAGGAAAACTTCTTGCCGATGCCGGCGCCGACATACTTGTAGCAGGCAGCTTTGTATTCGGCGCCGATGATCCCGAAGCCACGATAGCCTCCTTAAGGCAATTATAATACACAACACGATCAACACACACGTCTTCAATGGAATCATTTGAAATTTCAGCCGACAGCTACGATCCTTCATCACTCACCTCTGGAGGCTACGGCCAACGCACACCGGAACCGTCTGCACAGCGCAACAACGCGACACAGTCCGAAACCAAAATACGCCAGAATCCTGCCGCCGCACGACAGGCCAGACCATCGGCCACACCGGCCGCACCGACAAAGAAGCCGACGGCCGACAATGTGTCGACCCGCCGTCGCTGGAAGCTTTTTGCCGGCATAACGCTCATAGTGTTTGCAGCATATATGCTCATCGTATGCGTTTCCTACTTTTCAGCCGGAGCCGACGACCAGAGCATCGTGCAGGGGCGTCAGTTCGCCCGCATATCATCCACACCCGAAGCGGTCAGCAATACCGGCGGTCCTCTCGGAGCATTTCTTGCCGACATATTGCTATCGCAGTGGCTCGGCATAGGATCGTTCATATTGATATTTTATGT
>NZ_PUED01000290.1 GCF_003024925.1 Paramuribaculum intestinale | reverse complement strand
TGATAAATACGTCCTTTATGGATGGGATGCCACTAAAATAGCGTCATTGGGACTTATTGAAGATGCCGAGCAGGAACTACTTAAACGTACTGAGGAATATATAGCGAAAACGAAAGTTGACCCCAATAGCTATCCTTGTACGATGATGTCGGATTGGATGAAAGAGCAAGGAGAAACACCTACCGGCTATTATTTCCCATTTGGTCTTGGCGACTGTGTGAATCTGATTAGTGATGCTTACTTCGTTAATGGAAGCAGACAATCTCGCATTGTGGGGTATGAATGTCAGCTTGATTATCCTTATGACTCGCCCATAATCACAGTAGGTGAAACCCTTTCTACATCACGATTAGGCGCGTTGGAAGATACCATTGAATCATTGACCTTGAAAGGACAGACTTTTGTAGGTGGAGGTAATGGTGGAGGTGGAAGCACGGTGTATCTGATTACAACAAACGACACAACGACTCCAACCAATCGCAATGCCTTTTCTTCGCTTCGTTCATTGAAGGAATTTCTTAGTAAGACGAAAGCTGACCGTACACCATATCCCTTGAATGTCGGTGGAAAGCTGACAGGAGAGAAAGGTGTGCAGTTCGGTGATAGTTTTGCGGATGGTCTTACGGGCTTTGGTGGAATGGTAGATGAAGATGGCAATGGCTGGCTTGAAAGTCTTTCTCTTCGCAGATTCCTTGAGGTTCCTGAACTACGCTATAACCGTGTTGAGATTCAGATTGGCAACAAGTGGAACGCTCCCGGTGGTGGTATCGTAGAACAGTGCATACCTGACCTTGATTCAGATGGCAATCCATTGATGACCGGTACTGTCATTCTTCATCTTGAGGATGGAGAAATCGGTACTGTTGCGATTGATGACATCTGCATGGGTATTTTCCACGACGGATATACACAATCAAACAACTCAACGGCAGACTATGATGATTCCATTGGAAATTTTCATTTTGCCGGCTTCTATACTGCATATTTCAGAATCACCGACATTTTAGAAACTGGTCGCAATAGCAAATTTCGCTATATGCTCCGTGCGGTGTCGGATAGATGGAAGATGAAGTTTCATCCTTGTGAGGCTATGCACTTTGTAGGTTATGGAAACTTCACCGATACCAACCGTCAGACATCCCGATATTCTACCCGGACTTATGAACGCTATCTTAAAGGCGTGAATGATTGGGAATTTACCGCCAACAATATCGGTGCGCAGTTTGGTGACTTGAGTAATCTCTCCGTATTCGGATTGTTTATGACCGGTTATTCTGCATATCTGAATAACATCTATATGACTGGTGTCATAGAACAAACTCAAGTGCTTCCCATCCGAATGGAAATTACGACAAATGGTGACGGCTTCCTTGCTTATGGCGAATCAATGGAAGTAACGTGTCGGGTCTATCAAGGGTGGAAAGAAATAACCGACCAGATAACCGATTGGACTATTACACGCGATAGCGGTGAGGCTGTGAATGATGCTGCTTGGCAGCTTAAACAAAAGGTAAAGGATTTTGACGGAACAATAACCCTTACATACACAGATACAGATAACGACCTCGGTACAAATCCGAACTCAATCAGCACCTTATTCACGATGGTTGCAAAAATTGACGGGGATGATGTGGCGCAGGCTCAACTAATAGCAGCACCATAATGGAAATATCAAAAAAAAGAATAAGAATAGACTATGCACCTCTTAACGTGGCTGTTTCGGTGGTCAACATCACCCCTAACAGTCCGGTGGTGCAAGTATATAATGGCTTTACAAATCAGTATGAGCCTAATCGCGCACTTTCACCAACAGTGATTCTTCCTCAAGTAGTGGCAAGTGCCGCAGATAATAGTTGGGGCGACCCACATTCAAATCACGCTCTTGCTGATATGAAGTGGTTTGCCAATGGTGAAGACATTTCCACGCTTCCTGAATGGGAAAATCTTTATTCTATCAATCAGACCGGCTCACTACGTGGTGCGCTTTCAGTAATGCGCAACTTCTCACCGGGTGAACAGGTATCATTGCATTTTGAGGGAGTCCTTGCAGACAATCGATTAGGCGTTAACATTCCTATCAAGACCGAGCCTATTG
>NZ_PUED01000029.1 GCF_003024925.1 Paramuribaculum intestinale | reverse complement strand
GTGAACGACAGTTTGTGGATCAGAGCCGCACTTTCGTTGACGTAGATGACCGGCTGCGCGTTGCGGCGTCCGAACGAGTCGGCCCATTGGTCGAAGTCCATATATAGCCGGCCGTGCATATAGTCGCGCCATTGGGCGGCATAGTCGTCTGATACGGGTGCCGAGTCAGATCCCTCTTTCTTTACTGTCGGGTAGGTATAATGGGTGTCGATATGATTGAAACTCTGATGTTGCAGACACGACGGGCATTGTCCGCAGCTGTCGCCTCCCTGACGGTCGGTGCAGCAGACATATTGGACGAAAGCCCTTGCCAGAGCCATCTTGCCGGTTCCCGCAGGGCCTTCGAGCAGCAGTGCGTGTGGGATGCGGCCGCTATCGGCCATCTGGCGCAGCCGTGATTTCACAGCCTCATGTCCCGGTATGTCGGCAAATCTCATAATACCAGTCGGAGGGCTTTCTCCACGCTGCGCGTGGCATTGAGTGAGTAGATGTGCACTGAAGGCACTCCGGCCTCGTACAGGCCGCGCATCTGCATGGCCATCCATTCCACGCCCACTTCTTTGGCCTGAACGTCATCCTTGCAGTCCATCACGGCGCGGGCCAGATCGGTCGGAATGTCGACATGAAACACCTTGGGCAACACCGTAAGCTGCCCCTTGGTCACGATCGGTTTGATCCCGGGAATGATAGGCACTGTGATGCCGCTCTGCCGACAGCGTTCGACAAAGCTGAAGTAGCTGTCGTTGTCAAAAAACATCTGTGTGACGATATACTGGGCGCCGTTGTCTATTTTATTTTTCAGCCATGCTATGTCTATGTCGCGGTTGGGCGCCTCATCGTGCTTCTCCGGGTATCCGGCCACTCCGTAGCTGAAGGGGGAGTCGTTGGCCGAGTCCATGGTGGTGCCGTCGACAAAAGTTCCGTTGTTGAAGTCGTTGATCTGTCTCTGCAGTTCCACGGCGTGGGCATGCCCTCCGGTGTTGGGTATGAATCGGTTGTCGTGGCGGGCTTTGTCGCCGCGGAGCACGAGCAGGTTAGTGATGCCCAGAAAACGCAAGTCGATCAGCGCATACTCTGTTTCGGCCTTGGTGTAGCCGCTGCAGATTATGTGCGGAACGGCCGGAATGCCGTAGCGTTGCTGGAGGGCGGCGGCCACAGCCACAGTGCCCGGACGCGAACGTTCGCTTACGCGCTGATACAGGCCGTCGGCCGTTGATTTATACACCATTTCGCTTCTGTGCGTGGTGATGTTGATATATAGTGGCTCAAAACATTTCAGACTGTCGATACCTGCAAACAGCTGGTCGATACCTTTGCCTTTAAGCGGAGGGAGCACCTCTATGGAAAATCCCTTGGAGCCTTTGCGCTGTATTAATTCCGGAATAGTCATGATGGATGCAAATTTAAGCATTTTCGTCCGAAATACCTCCGTTTGTCGCCGGATAAGTAACTCAAAAATGTGTATTTTTGCGCTATGAAAGTTATGGATGCTGATTTTTCGGCCGGGGCGGCGAGGTTCGCTCCTTCTCCCTCAGGACGCATGCATCTGGGGAATGTTTTCACGGCTCTTCTGTCGTGGTTGTCGGCGCGCCGGTCGGGACGTCGATGGATTCTTCGTATAGAGGATCTTGACCCGCAGCGTTCCAAAGCGGAATATGCGCTGCATATAGAGGATGATCTGCGGTGGCTCGGACTTGACTGGGACGAAGGGGGAATGGACGATCGTGGCGAAGCCGGTCCATACAGCCAGAGCCGTCGCGGAGAGATATATGGCGAGATACTCGGGAGGCTTGAAAGGCTTGGAGTGACGTATCCATGCTTTTGCCGCCGCGCCGACATCATGGCCACTCAGGCGCCGCATCAGACTGACGGACGGATCGTCTACGCCGGGACGTGTCGCCCCGAAAGGCTTGGATACGGAGAGTCGAGGCGCAGAGCTGTGTCGGAGCCTCATGCGGTGAGGATAATGGTGCCTGACGAGGAGATCTGTTTTGACGATCGTGTGTTTGGCCGTCAGAGCGTGGCGCTTTCCGGTCATTGCGGCGATTTTGTAGTCAGGCGTGCCGACGGTGCGTGGGCCTATCAGCTTGCGGTTGTCGCCGATGATGCTCTGATGGGAGTGACGGAAGTAGTGCGTGGATGCGATCTTCTGCTTTCAACCGCCCAGCAGCTTTATCTTTACAGGTTGCTTGGATTTGACGCACCCTCATTCGCGCATGTGCCGCTACTGGTCAATACAGGCGGTCAGCGGCTGTCGAAGCGCGATGCTTCGGCGTCGTTGGAGAGCCTTCGGGCAAGAGGTGCAAGACCACAGTCGGTTGTCGGGCGGCTGGCTTTTGCGGCAGGGATAATCGATCGCCCCGAGCCGGTGGCACCGACCGATATAATCGGTGAAATGGACTGGAACCGTATAAAGCCTCAGGAGGCGATCCTGACTCCCGAAATAGACTGAAACAGTGGGATTGTCCGCGTGGTGAAATTCATCAGGCGATAGAAAAGTATGGCATAGCCGGTCCCTATCATGGCACCGACAAAGATATCGCCCGGATAATGTACGCCAAGATATACTCTTGATCCGGCATGGAGCATGGCCCAGAGAGTCATGCCTGCGGCTGCCCGACGTGTGCGGAAATACAATATAATGAATGTGGCAAGTGCGAAAGAGTTGGCGCCGTGACACGACGGGAATCCGTACATGCCGCCACGGTATCCGTTGACAAGGTGAAGCGAGTCGCCAAACATGGCTGTGTCCCACGACGGCCTCAGGCGTCCTACGACGGGACGTATCAGCGAAGCTATGGTCTGATCGACGGCAAGGATTAGAAGTCCTATGAATATCAGACATGTGAGTCCTTTGCGCCAGTCGGGTCTGACGATATAGATCGCAAGAGCCACATAGAGCGGTATCCATGCGAAACGATTGGTAACCACCCACATTATCTGGTCGAGCCAGGGAGTGTTCAGCCCGTTGACTGCCAGTAGCATTTCGGCATCGAATTGTTTTAGCGCCGCTGCAATGGTAGAAAAGAAGAGTTCGAGAGTCACTGTGTGTCGGTATTATGAGCTACAAAAGTAGTCAAAATTCCACAATATTTCCCGAAAGTGCGATGTTTTAACCTTTTTGTGCCAATTTTGTCACAAATTATTGTGCATCAATGATGCCATATACTTCACGGTGGAGTGTCGAACGTATCAGTCCGAAGTCCGGAATTACTCCTGATTCAGGCGTCCAGACCATTATCTTCATGGGGAGCGATGCGCCTCCGTGCCGGTAGGGGGGCTGTGTGTAGTCATAGGGCAAAAGCGAGAAGCCGGCACGTTTGTAGAATGCTACGCGTCGCCGTGTGAGGTCGTCGGTCGGCAGTTCTACTTCAAGCACAATGGGGCGACGGTCGGACCGGTGGAGAACTTCAAGCGCGCGGGCGCCGTAGTGGCGACACCGCAGTTCGGACAGGATCGCAAAATGCTCCACATATATGAATTGTTCGAAATCCCATAACGTTATGAAGCCGACCGGAGTGTCTCCGTCATTCAGAATCATAACGCTGAACCGGTCGTCGCTGTCGGCTATGCTCCGGAATGCTTCAAGTGGCCGGCGCTCCTCTTCCGGAAAGGCTTCGGTGATAAGACGTTCTACCATTCCGAACAATTCTTTGTCTGATGTGTCGATTGTGGTTGTGTTCATTCGCTAAGTGACTCGGATTTGAATTCAGGTGCACAATTGCAAAGGTAGTAAAATATTCGGCAGTATTGTGCGTTTTCAGTTTATGCGAGGATTAATAAAGATATTATGCACTGTGATTGCTGCATCCGCGTGTCTTACCGCGTGTATTTCCGATGAGATATCTTCTTCATCGTCCGACCGTCCGGAGTTTTCGTCCGATTCGTTGCGTTTCGGGCAGGTGTGGATGGGAGAAACGAGTCCGGCGGTGGCAGTGACTGTCTATAACCGCTGCGACAAGGTGATGAGGATTACCGACGTGTCGGTGAGCGGAGTCAGAGGGGCTGATGTGCGGCTCAATGTCGACGGGTTTTCGGGAACTGCGTTTCATGACTTGGATATCCGTCCTGGCGATTCCATAATAGTGCTGGCCGATCTCCTCCCTGAAGCACCGGTGATCGGTGGGCGGATCGATTTTAGTGTCAACGGCGCTGTGACGTCGTTGCCTTTTGTCGGCGAGGCGCTTGATCCGCTGATATTGCGCGATGTCACCGTCACTGCTGACACAAGGCTGGAAGCCGGTGCGATCGTCAGAGTGTTCGGATGTCTGACGGTTGCCGATGGTGCAACACTGTTAATAGAGGAGGGTGCGTCGGTATATTTTCATGATGGCGCTTCGCTGTGCGTGACGGGGCGGCTCGTGGCACAGGGCACTCCGGATGCGCAGATAAAGCTTTGCGGCGACAGACTCGGAAATGTCGTGACCTCGATACCCTTTGATATCATACCGGGTCAGTGGGGCGGTGTGTCGGTCGAGGGGGGAAGTGTTGACATGAAGTGTGTCAACGTGTTTAATCCGGTGGTTGCGCTTAAGTGTGGCGAAGAAGCCGAAGTCAGTCTTGACAACTGTCGTCTGACAAATGCTTCGCAGCGTGTGGTCGATGCGGCTTCGAGCTGTATCGATGCTGTGGGCTGCGAGTTCTCGTCGTCGCCTGATGGCGTTGTTGTGCTGAATGGCGGACGTGCGTCATTCGGCCGTTGCACATTCGCGTCCGACTATCTGTTTGCTGCTTCCACAGGCGCGCTGCTGCAGCTGTCGGATGAAGCGGCAGTGGCGGTAGGGGAGTCGATCTTTTTTGGCTCGTGCCCGGATCTTAGCCCGGCGAATCCGTCAGGGGCGCTATTTGAGCGGTGCACTTTCAGGAGCCATGGCTCGGATGACAATATGTTTGTGGGCTGTCTGTGGAATTGTGATCCGCTCTTTGATGTGGATGCCGGGCGATATGTGTTTGACTACAGACTGAAACAGGATAGCCCGGCAAGGGCTATCCTGTGTGGAGTGCGTACCGACCGATATGGCGTAAGCGGTTCTCTGCCCGGAGCCTACAACAGCTGACGATATCGGTGAGGTCTATTTCAGAAATCGCTGAACGACAGCGGCAGCAGCGAACTCACGGAGGGAAGTATGTATATGTCGCCGGGGGAGTCAAGTATCACTCTGACCGGTTGCCCGGCAAGTTTCTCGTATTCAAGCAGTGCCTGACGACACGCTCCGCAAGGCGGGGTG
Source organism: Paramuribaculum intestinale (assembly GCF_003024925.1). Lineage (GTDB taxonomy): Bacteria > Bacteroidota > Bacteroidia > Bacteroidales > Muribaculaceae > Paramuribaculum > Paramuribaculum intestinale. The sequence continues at coordinate 14,438 of NZ_PUED01000029.1, read as the reverse complement.
GGTGTCGGAGTTGGCTGTCCGTCGGTGCCCATGGCTGAAATGGCTATAGCCTCGAAGCGTGCGTCGGGATGGGCCGAGTGGGCATAATATGCGGCCGTGCGCTCGGCGCATGTGCCGGATGGGAATGCCGCATTTTCCTGATTGGAGCCTTCCGTGATGCTTCCGTCTGACAGGCGTATGGCTGCGCCGACATGGAAATGGCTGTAGGGAGCGTAAGCCCGCGAGGTGGCTCTGCGCGCGGCGTCCACAAGCTCACGGTCGCTGTCCGTGAGTTCATGGTACGATGTGCGCCTACGCGGTATGATGATCGGATCGTCGGTCATGGGTCAGTGGTTATTGGATTTTCAGTGATTTGAGCCTGTCGCCTCCGTCGGGATCAGTGGCTATCGAGCGGTAGTAGCGGTCATCGTAGCCGGGGAAGAGCGGATATACGGGCATTCCGTCGGCGGTACGCTCAAACTTACCGTCTTTCTCGCGCTTCACATTGCCGTCGAGATATTTCACCAGCAGGTAGTCGCCAAGTTGTTTGTAGCGTTTTGTGTAGTCGCGGGCCCAGCGTGCGGTGTGGGCTGTCAGTGTGGCTGAAGCCTCTGTTTCCGGCATGGAGGCTACAGCGCTGCGCATGGAGTCGACCTCTGCGGCTATTGAATCTTCAATCTCGTTCTGCACGCGGCGTATATCGGGTATCATCTGAGAATACCGGTTGTAGGCCTGGTTGGCCACATAGTTGGTGACCCAGAATGCTGCATCCCATGAAAGATTGTACATATCTCCATTGCCTACAGCAAATTCATGAGGCACTTCAGTGACGCTGTTGTAGACGGGAACGTAGACGCAGGTGTTGGCATCGTCAACTCCAAACCACAATATGGCGCGCATGGCAGCGGGTGCTTTGGAGTCCATCTGGCTGACGAATGAGAAACCGGTCTGCTGTGTGGCGATAGCGCGCTCGTGAGTGTATTCTGTGCTGTCCACCTCGTAAGTGAGCGGACGCCAGCGGTAAGGCACTTTATACGGGCCGGCTCCGACGTCGGCGGTCATGTCCATCGGCGTGCCCTCGAAGTGGTCGCGCATCATGGCCTGCATCTGGCGCACGTCGACTTTTGACTGCGGGCGGATCCACAGAGGTAGAGGGTCGCCCTGTCCGCGGAGCACCCAGTCGAGATATGGAGCTGCCTCCGGGGAATTGAAGCGGTTGTAGAACGACCATACGCGGCCGTCGCATCCGCGCAGGGCGCCGCCGTCGGTCACGGCATAGGCGCGTGAGAAACTGAAATCTTCATCCTTCCCGTCGAAATATCCCTGACTGCGGGCGAAGCTGATCACATCGGGCGCGTAGAGCGTTTCAGGATCGTCGAGCGGGAACTGATGTATGCGTGAGTGGTTGGCATGTCCCGATATGCAGTCGTCGGGGACGCGTCGCGCCACCCACACGGCTCCCTTGTCGGATTTGCCTTTGCCTATGAGTTCCATGATCCACACTTCGTCGGCGTCGGCGATTGAGAACGATTCGCCTTCCGAAGCGTATCCGTAGTCGTTTACCAGATCGGTCATGACCTTCAGTGCCTCGCGTGCCGTACGTGCTCGCTGCAGCGTGATATATATCAGCGAACCGTAGTCTATGAGGCCTGTGCCGGCGAGTTCATGTCGTCCGCCCCAGGTGCTTTCGGCTATTGTGAGCCCGTGTTCGTTCATATTGCCGAGAGTGCGGTAGGTGTGTGGAGCTTCGGGTATCTCGCCGAGATGACGTCCGGTGTCCCATTCGGTGATCTGCCTCATCGTACCGGGAGCGTGGTCGGCTGCCGGCTGATGGTATAGTTCGCCGTAGAGGGTGTGGCTGTCTGCGGCGTATGTGATCATGATGCTTCCGTCGGCTGTGGCTTTTTTGCCGGCGATAAGGCTTGTGCATGCGTCGGCCGATGGTATGGCCATGGCAGCCGATGCGACCAAAGCGAGTAGTTTGTTGGAGTGTATCATTTTTTGTAAATCAGTTTGTTTTGCCTGTTGTCTGTATCTCGGTCATAGGTGGAGGCTGTAGACGGTCGACCGCTCGTAGCGGGGGAATATGTCGAGCCGTGGCATCGTGATGTCGCCTGACGCGACGTCGGGATGTCCGCGTAGTGCATCGCCTACTGCCTCGATAGCCTTTTGAGGTGTGTTGTTGTCTTCACTCAGATGGCAGAGAAATATGTTGTGGAGCCGCGGAGTCAGGAGCGACGATAGAAAGCGCGCGGTGACGGTGTTGTCGAGGTGTCCGTCGTCGGCTTCGATCCGTGCTTTCAGATAGGCGGGATAACGGCCGCATCGAAGCATCTCGGCGTCGTAGTTGGCCTCGATGATGATATGGTTGGCCTGACGCATATAGTGGTCGACGCGTTCGGTGATGGATCCGAGGTCGGTGGCCACGGCCACGGTCTGCGATCCTGATTCGAGAAAAAATCCGGAATTGTCCGATCCGTCGTGGCTTACATTGAAAGCTGTGATGCGGAATCCAGCCAGCTCGAACGGAAATTCCTTGTATATCGGCCGATGGTAGTCGCTGAGGCGACGTGATATGTTGTGGCGGCGCAGTATGCCGTTTAGGGTCTTGGGAGTGCAGTAGACTCCCATCCATGAATGTTTTCTTACGATCGAATAGGCGAATCTGATATGGTCGCTGTGGTCATGGGTTATGAGTATCCCTTTGACATCTTCAAGTGTCAGACCTATAGATTCGAGCCCTTTGGTTACAGTCGGCACGTCGACCCCGGCATCGATCAGTATGCCGCCGCTGCGTGTACCGAGATACGCACAGTTGCCGCTGCTGCCGCTTCCGAAGCTGACCAGAAGCAGCGATCCGCGTTCTACCGGATAGTCTTTGATCGGTTCTTCGATAGGGTTTGACGGAGCTGCGACGTTGTCGGCAGTCGTGGCGGTATGGTGTACTACGAAGTCGAGTATCGACGGATGTACCGGCAGTTCTTCACCGAAAATGCCGCCTCCGTCTGTATTCGGGTCGGATATGTCAAACAGTCCGGGCTGGCGTAGCGGACTTGGCTGGAATTTATTCTTTTTTGCCATCTGACGTGTGTGCTGTAAAGGTGTTCAGTCCTGCCGGAACAGAAGGAATATCGAGGGCACACGGTCTATGTCGGCCGGCTCTGCGGCCCATCGTGCGAGTGTCTTCGTGGTTATATTCTGGCGCGGTCCGGTTATATCGGTGGCCACGCATAGCAGCATGTCGTGCGGCAGGGTTGCGGTGAGTTCGCGTATCAGACGGTTGTTGCGGTAGGGTGTTTCGATAAATATCTGCGTCTGTCGTTCGCGCTCGATGCGTCGCTGCATTTCGCGTAGCCGTGCCGTGCGTGCATGCTGGTCTACCGGCAGGTAGCCTGCGAATGCAAAAGTCTGGCCGTTGAATCCTGAAGCCATAAGGGCGAGCAGAATACTCGAAGGCCCGACGAGCGGACATACGCGATAGCCGCGACGTTGTGCCTCGGCAACAGCATCAGAACCCGGATCGGCCACAGCCGGGCATCCGGCCTCGGATACTATGGCCATATCCTCGCCGCGTTCCATCGGAGCAAGCATCGCCGCTACTTCCGATGGCCGGGTGTGTTCGTCGAGCACGTCGAATGTCAGCGAATCTATGTCGATTGAGCGGTCACACCGTTTCAGGAAACGACGTGCCGACCGTAGGTTTTCTACAATGAAGTGCCGCACACTGCGGGCCACTTCTATGTTGGACTGCGGCATGACGGCTGACGGGTCTACGTCAGAGAGCGGTACGGGCAGAAGATACAGTGTAGGCCTATGTGTGGCTGATGATGCGTCGCTGTCGGCGCCTTTTGATTTTGTGGTGGATGAATTCATTATTGCAAATATACGAAGAATTCGCGAGATAAAAACAAAAATCATCAGTGCCATGGTAAGAACTGACAGTGCGGACTGTTGGCTGCGACGTCATTGACGGTCGGTTTGTATGGCTTTTTTAGACATTCACGAAAAATGCGTAACTTTGCATCATGTTCAGAAAAATTATCACAATATCGCTTGCAGTGGCGGCCGGGATTGCTGTGCATGCAAGAGAACTGGGGCCGACTTCGGCTCTGATGCCTATGCCGGCATCGGTTGTCATGCCGTCAGGCAAGGCTTTGTCTGTCAGTGACGCGGCTATAGTCAGGTCTACATTGCCATCGGATCACAGACTTCTGTCGGTCTATGGAGAGATCATGACCCGTCATTTCGGCGATGGTGCGGGAGTGGATGCTTATATCGGTGTCGATACGACGATGACAGGCAGCGAGCATTACCGTCTGGAGGTCGATTCGGTCTCTTTGAGGCTCTGTGGCGCTTCGGAGGAGGCGCTGTTCAGAGGGTTGCAGACTCTTGATCAGCTGCTTTGGGGCGATGCGGTCATGACCGCCAGTGGAAATGTTTCACCGATAATCATAGATGACGCTCCCGCTTATCCGCGTCGGGCTCTGATGCTCGATCCTGCACGCCATTTTCTTCCTGTAGATGATGTGAAGCGGTTTATAGATGTAATGGCGTCGTATAAATACAACGTGCTGCAGCTTCATCTGACCGATGATGAAGGCTGGCGGGTGGCCGTAGAGGGGCATCCGGAGCTGACTGACGGCACAGACCATTACACAGCGTCGGATATAGCGGATCTGGTCGATTATGCTGCACAGCGTTACATAGAGATCGTGCCTGAAGCGGATATTCCCGGCCATACTTCAGCTGTGCTTACCGTGCATCCCGGCCTTGGCTGCCACATAGCCGACAGCGCGGCGCTCGCGTCAGCGCCGGGAAACGGAGTGATGGTATGCGCGGCAAATGATTCGGTCTATGCTCTTTATGACGATGTTATACGCAGTATCGCGTCGATGTTTACGTCGCCTTATATCCATCTTGGCGGCGACGAGGCCGCAATCGAACGCAACTGGGCTTTGTGCGCCGATTGTCGCCGCATGATGTCCGAACGTGGATATACCGATGCCGCACAGCTGATGAACGATTTTTTCGGGCGTATGCTTGCCACCGTCCGCAGCTGTGGCAAAAAGGCTATATTGTGGTGCGAGCTCGACAATATTTATATGCCGGCTGAGAAGTATCTGATGGAATATCCTGCCGATGTAACTCTCGTGACATGGCGCAATGGGTTGACGCCTAAATGCATCGAACTGGCAGCCGCTCACGGCAACCCGTTGCTGATGGCGCCCGGAGAGCACGCTTATCTCGACTATCCCCAGATGCGCGGCGATCTTCCGGAACATAACAACTGGGGTATGCCGGTGACCACACTGCGTCAGGCCTATGCGATCGAGATGCCTTCGGCCGCCAATGTGACGGGAGTGATGGGAACTCTTTGGGGAGAGGCCATCAACGACATCAATCGTGCTTTCTATATGGCCTATCCGAGAGCCATGGCTCTTGCAGAGGCCGGATGGACTCCTGAATCAAGACGGTCGTGGGATTCATTCCGCCGCCGTCTGCCCGGTGCGCTCGGTCGGCTGATGGAGCGCGGGGTGTCGTTCAGAGTGCCGTTCGAATCATTTGACCGATAGGAATATGTTAGTCATGTCTGTGGATCCGGAATTTTTTCTTGTGCCTCTCACGCCGGTTGTAGGTATATCGGTTGCAGCAGCTTTTATTGCGGCGGTGTATGTGCTGGCGGTGGTATTGCCGAGGCTCAAGCGTATTCTGAACGCATCGCGGGCTGTCAAAAACCGGGATGATGACGGAGAGCTTCCTCCGGTGTCGGTCGTAGTCTGTTCTCATGCCGATTCCGGACGACTTCGCCAGTTGCTGGCCGATATACTTGATCAGGACTATAATGCACCGTTTGAGATAGTGGTGGTCAATGACGAAGGTCATTCCCACACCGACGACATAGTGCGCGCTCTTCAGGTCGAACACCGCAACCTGTTCATAACTTTTCTGCCCGATGATACCCGCAGCCTTAGCCGGCGCAAGCTCGCAATCACGCTCGGCGTGAAGGCGGCCCACCACGACTGTCTGTTGCTGACAACAAGCAACTGTACAATACCGTCGCGCCTGTGGCTCCGGAGTATGGCGCGTCATTTTGTCGACAAATCAGTGGAAGTGGTGATTGGTTACGGACGCCATTGCGGCAATGATGATACCCCCGACCATGGCCACGGAAGCGGCCGGCGCACATTCGACCGTTTACGGTCTGCTTTGCTTTGGGTCGGTTCGGCGCTTGTCGGAAAGCCATTGCGTGGCACAGCATGTAATCTGGCCTACCGCAGGTCGGTGTTTTTCAAACACAAGGGATTTTCATCGGCGCTGCAGCTTAATTATGGCGACGATGATTTGTTTGTCAATGAAATTGCTACCGCATACAACTGTGTCGCTGAAATATATCCCGATGCCATAGTGGATCAGCACGAATCGGATATGGCTTATTCCCATCGTGCCGAATCCTTACGGCGCGAATTTACCTCTGCCATGCTTCCGCGTGCGCCTTTCCGGCTTATGGGTAGTGTCAGTGTGGCGCTATGGATATGGCTTCTCGCCTCGGTTGTGTCGGTGGTGTATGGCGCTCCGTCGATAGTGCCTCCGATAGTAGCCGTAGTCATGTTCGCCGGGATGTGGATACCCGTATCTCTTATGTGGCGGAAAGTGTGTGCGGTGCTCGAAGGCGGTCGTCAGGGATGGTCGGCGCTGTTTTTGTGGTTAGTCCAGCCGATCCGTACCATCGGACGCCGTTGGTCGGCATGGCGTCGGCGACGCAGTAATTTCACATGGGGGTGAATATAGTGCGAGCACAGTCTACTGTCGTTGGTCGGCGTGAAATTCAGGTTCGCCCTTAATGAGGTAGAAAAGTGATGATTATTGCAAAAAAGTGGTTGATTTTTTGCATGTGAATAAAAAAAAAGTGCGATATTTGCACTTGCAAATTGAAGACAAGTTCAATGTTGTCAACAATCAGTTGCGTATCAATGTATTATCAAAAAATATAGAATTATGACAAAAGCCGACATCGTTAGCGAAATCTCGAAGACCACCGGCATCGACAAAGCCTGTGTGCTCGAGACTGTAGAGAAGTTCATGGAAGTTGTGAAGGAGAGCCTCGGTCATGGCGAAAACGTATATCTTCGTGGCTTCGGCAGCTTCATCGTGAAGACCCGCTCGGAGAAGACCGCCCGCAACATCTCAAAGAACACCACAATAATCATCCCCGAGCACAAGATCCCGGCATTCAAGCCCGCCAAGGTGTTCATGGAAGATGTCAAGAACGCTAAGTGATCAGCATTCCCCAATATAATAACCAACTAAATATCGCATAAAATGCCAAGCGGAAAGAAAAGAAAAGGCCACAAGATGGCTACTCACAAGCGCAAAAAACGTCTGAAGAAGAACCGTCACAAGAAGAAGTGAGTCATACCCGCTGCGTGTTGCCGTCAGGCCCGACAGCGGACACTCATCGAATCTTCCGCTTCTAAATCAACAGACCGCGCGGAAATCGAACAGCGAAGGACAAACTTCTCAGGGTCCGCTCCGAGGGGCCGGAAGCTTTGTCCTTTGTTTTTTTTGCCGGGAGAACGCCAAGTGTGGCGCATACCCGGATAATCACAGTATAATATCAAGAAAATGAAAAGCGAACTCATTGTCGACGTGCAGCCAAAGGAAGTGTCGATAGCACTTCTGGAGGACTCCAGGCTTGTTTCGCTCCAGAAGGAGTCGAGAAACATAGCCTATGCGGTCGGCGACATCTACCTGGCGAAAGTCAAAAAGCTTATGCCGGGTCTGAATGCCGCCTTCGTCAACGTCGGGTATGAAAAAGACGCTTTCCTCCATTACCTTGATCTTGGCTCAAGCTTCGCAAGCTACTCAACCTTTTTGAAGCAGGCGCTCGATGACCGTAAGCATCAGCCGTCGCTGCCTAAAATGAAACTGAAGCCCGACATTGACAAGCACGGACAGATAACCGACGTGCTTCAGCCCGGGCAGGAACTGATGGTGCAGATAGTCAAGGAACCGATATCCTCCAAGGGTCCCAGACTCACCACAGAAATAACTCTTACGGGGCGCTATATGGTGCTCATACCTTTCGGCGACAAGATATCAGTGTCGCAGAAAATCAAAACCTCCGAGGAGAAGATCCGCCTCCGGAGGCTTATCGAGAGCATCAGGCCAAAGAATTTTTCCATCATCATCCGCACCTCGGCCGAAGGCAAACGTGTCACAGAGCTTAATCATGAGCTCCGCACGCTGCTCCAGTGCTGGGAAGACACGGTGGCCCGCGCACAGTGTGCGACTGCGCCGGCGCTGATTTTCGAGGAAGAAAGCCGCATAGTCGGAGTGCTCCGCGACATCTTCAATCCCGATTTCGAAAGCATCCACGTCAACGATCCCGACGTATATTCGCAGATCTCGAAATATGTCAATCTGATCGCACCCGACCGTAGTTCGATCGTGCAGCTCTATCAGAAACCGGAGCCTATATTTGATCATTTCGGTATCACGCGACAGATCAAGTCGTCGTTCGGCAAAACTGTTTCGTTCAAAAGCGGAGCCTACATCATCATAGAGCACACAGAGGCGCTCCATGTGATTGATGTCAATTCGGGCAACCGCTCAAAGGCCGCCGCCGACCAGGAAACCAATGCGCTGGAGGTGAATATGCGCGCTGCCGACGAGATTGCACGTCAGCTCCGACTCCGCGACATGGGGGGCATAATCGTGATTGACTTCATCGATATGGCCAAGTCCGAACACCGCCAGAAACTGTATGAGCACATGAGGGAGATCATGGCTACAGACCGTGCGCGCCACAACATACTCCCGCTCTCGAAATTCGGACTCATGCAGATCACCCGCCAGCGTGTAAGGCCGGCGCTCGACATCACTACCGCCGAAGAGTGTCCGTCGTGCTTCGGGAAGGGCAAGGTGCAGCCGTCGCTGCTCTTCACCGATCTGCTGCGTGAAAAAATAGATTATCTTGTGGACGAGCTGAAACAGACCGGTTTTACGATGTACGTACATCCGTTTGTCGATGCATACCTGAAAAAAGGACTGATATCCACATTTCGCCGCTGGCGCATGGAGACAGGCAAGAAGTTCAATGTCCGTCCCGATCAGAGCCTCGCATATCTGCAATACAGAGTGCTCGATGCCAAAGGCAACGAAATCGATCTCAAGGAGGAAAAAGACATCGATTCGTCGGCCACAAAATCAAAAAGCAAAGCCAAAAACAGAGGTAATGAGGATTAAAGGTCTTTAACCCGTCCTCACAGACCGACCAATATCACACGACACTGTGTCAGGAATCATCGATTCAGTCACAGTGTCGTGTGGTATTATGGTGGGGCATACGGCGATTGCGCTGACGTGCAGCTCTTTTACGGAGCTTTGGGCAGGAGAGTGACTCCGTCGGCGTCTACGGGGTATGTGGCGTTTTCGGCTTTCAGACGGGCTTCCATCAGGTAGAACATCTCACTGAGTTTTGCCGGATCTGCCGTGGCGAGATCATGGTTTTCGTATGGATCATCGGCCAGATTATACAGGCTGTAGCCCGGATGTTGAGGATCTTCGGGGTTATAGCGATAGATGATTTTCCAGTCACCTTTGCGGTAAACAGTATAATACTGACCGTAGTTATGATGCGGGAAGTGCATCAGGAAATCGTCGCGGTGACGCGGATCATGCTTTCCGCTGAGCAGTGTCCTCAGGTCAGAGCCGTCGAGTGTATGGTCTTCGGGATTGCCGATTCTGGCTACAGACAGCACTGTAGGGAAAATGTCCATGATTGTCGCCATCTGCGTCTGTATGCCGCCTTGGCTTATGGGATATTCCTTCTGGAATTTATTGTCGGGCGCCGGTTTAGCCCATGATATTATGGCCGGAACGAGCATGCCCCCCTCAAATTCCATTCCTTTCTTACCTCTGTAGGGAGCCGAGGAGGTGTGGCCGGCTTTGTCTCCCATCGGTGCGTCGCTGCCGTTGTCGCCGAGAAATATCAGGAGTGTGTTTTCGGCCTGGCCTATGGAGTCGAGATGATCCATGAGATCGCCGAGACTCTTGTCCATCCCTTCTATCAGAGCGGCGAATGCCGGTGCGTTGACCGGATATTCATCGGAGGTATAGTGGTCGATAAAACGCTTGTCGATGTCAAAAGGTGCATGTACGGCGTAATGGGCCAGATTGAGATAGAACGGTTTGCCCTCGTTTACGGCTTTGTCTACTTCGCTCGCCGCTTCAATGGTAAGCGCATCGGTAAGGAAGGTCTCGGTGTTATGGTATTTGTCGAGGTCGGGCACGGCGCGAGCTTTCCAGCCTTTGTACTTGCCGTAGCCGTTTTCAGGCAGATAGCTGGCAGGATGACCGATAGCCTAACCTGCTATGTTGACGTCAAACCCGAGATTGCGCGGATCGCGGCCGTCGGTGTGCATGTTGGAGAAATGAGCTTTTCCGACATGGATTGTCTTGTAGCCGTTTTCACGGAGTATTCCAGGGTAAGTGATGCTGCCTGATGTAAGGCCGTTCCAGTTCCAGTCGTAGGGGCCGTATTTGTCGCGGTTGTTGCTTTCGGCGTTGATCCAGTTGGTGGTGCGGTGACGGGCTGCATTATGTCCGGTCAGCAATGATGTGCGCGACGGAGAGCTTACGCTCTGTGCATAGAACTGTGTGAAGCGTGTGCCTTGCGCGGCGAGGCGCTCCATGTTTGGAGTGCGGTACCAGCGGTTGAGAGGCTGCTCGACAGGGTTGCCCTCTTTGTCGGTGACAAATGGGAGGGATGTATCCATAAGTCCCATGTCGTCGACAAGAAAGACCACTATGTTAGGGCGATCCTGAGCGCCGGCAACAGCTCCCGACAGGAGTCCTATGCCGGCTCCGATATATTTGGTGAATCTATTCATGTTGCTTGCATTGCGATTGATTACCATCCGGGATTTTGTGTGAGCTGAGGATTGAGGCGCACTTCGCGAAGCGGCAATGGGAACAGATAGTCCTTTGCCGGGTCGAATGTGCGTGAGTTGCCATCCTGCACGAGTATGAACCCGTCGGCGTTGAGTATTATGTCTTTGCCGGTGGTCAGCGCAGGGTATGATTCGGCATCAAATTTAGCACCGAGAATTGATTGCGGCAGTTCATGTTCGGCTGTTTTCCAGCGGATGAGGTCATCGTAGCGCAGTGATTCGGAGCAAAGTTCCACGCGGCGTTCGCGGCGTATCTCCTCAAGCATATCCAGTCCGTGTGCTGTTGCAAAGGCGTTGGTGAGGTGAGGCAGACAGTCGGGGTTGCCGGCGAATCGGTCGCGGATGGTGTTTACTGAAATATCGAGATCTGCATCAGAGATGCTGCCGTCAAGTTCGTAGGTTGCTTCTGCATACGTGATGAGCACCTCGGCATAGCGTATCAGTATCTCGTCGATCTTCGACTGGATATTGGCATAGGAGTCTTCATCGCCATATTTCTTGAACATGTAGCCGGTCTTGGTCTGGTTGGCCAGATTGGGTACAAAAGCCTCGTTCCTGAACGGGTCGCCCGGCCGCCAGATGGTCAAGGCCATGCGCGGGTCACGGTTGTCGAACTCCTTGCCGAGAGGCAGATATTCGACCGTATAGGCCGATTTGCCTATAGGCAGACCGTCTTTGCACAGGAATGCATCGGCGAGATGTTTGGTCGGGTCCTGTATGAAATCGACAATCACGCCTCGTATGCGGGCATTGTATGAGCTTGTTTCGTCGGAGTAGCGGAACGACAGGATGTGCTCCGAAGAGTCTTCACCCGGCAGAAGGAATAGATTGCGGTAGTCAGGATATATGCTGTATTCATTGCTGTCCATAAGCCGTCGGGCTGCATCGCGGGCTATGGCGAGGTATTGTGTGCCGTCGGCTCCGCCATGATATTTGTACCAGGTACCGAAATACAGCGCGATGCGTGCCGTGAGTGCCTGGATCGCTCCTTTGGTGATTCTGCCGAGATCATTTTTCATCGCGCTTTTCTGAGGCACGGCCGCTTCGGCTTCGGCAAGATCAGCGAGAATGATGTCGAGTATCTGGCGTTTGTCGATGCGTGGTCCGTAAAGTTCCTCTGAGGCAAGATCAAGCGTATGGTCGGCATAAGGCACATCGCCGAACCGTTTTATAAGATTGAAATAGAAATAAGCCTTGAAGAAGAGAGCTTCGCCGCGATAACGCGCTTTGACCGCATCGCTGACCTCTGCTTTGTCGTAGTTTTCGAGGAAGTCACATACCACACGTATGTTGTTGTAGGCGGTGGTCCATATCCCGTCGGTGTTCGATGCCGTATATGTGCCGCTGCTCACGGGGTTGCCGATCGCGGCGAAGCAGTCGATCGACTGGTTGTCGAGTGTATAGCTACGGTTCATGCTGGCATACAGGCTGTTGAGGCCGAGGCGAAGATCAGATTCCGTTTTCCAGAAAGTGTTAGGCGACAGTTCGGTCTTAGGTTCCTTGTCAAGGAAGTCGCTGCAGCTGCTGAGTGCGGCGAGTCCCATAAGGGCTGTCAATACGGTATATATTATCTTGTTCATGGATTCCTGTTGTTAAAAAGTAAGATTAATGCCGAATGAGTAGCTGCGGAGCATCGGATACATGTAGCCGTTGATGTTTGACAGTTCAGGATCGAAGTCGCTTTGCAGCTTGCTGTATTCAAGGAGATTGTCGCCACTGAAATAGATACGTAGACGGTCTATGCCCGCTTTGCGCATTATACGCGACGGCAAAGTGTATCCGATCTGCAGGTTTTTCAATCGGATATAGGCCGCATTCTGTAGCCAATGGTCTGATATCTGATAGTTGTGTGATGTGCCGGCATATGGGCGTGGCAGGGCGGCATTGGTGTTGTCGGGCGTCCAGTAGTCGTTGTGAAGGGTATAGGAGAAGTTGCCCCAGGTGTCGCGGAACGGAGCCATCACTTCCGACGACAGGTAGTAGTCGCGTTTGCCTACACCCTGGAAGAGTGCGCTGACATCGATGCCGTTCCAATCGGCGCTCAGGTTCAGCCCGAACACATAGCGTGGATTGGTCGAACCGAGATAGGCGATGTCGTTGGGTGCCGATATTTTGCCATCGTTGTCGAGGTCAATATATTTCACGTCGCCGGGAGCAGTGATGCCTTTGCGGAATACGGGATAGTTGTCGACCTCTTCCTGAGTCTTGAAGTAACCGTCGGTCTTGTAGCCGAATATGGCGCCGAGGGAATATCCTTCGGTATATACGCCTACGCCAGATGAGAATCCGTTGAATTCCTTACCGTAATTGGTGAGTTTGTCTTTTTGGTCGGAGAGCGAGAAGCGTGCCGAGTAGTTGAGGTTGCCTATGCGGTCGTTCCAGCCTATGGCTATGTTCCATCCGTGGACCTTGAGCTCGCCGTAGTTGCCGGTGGGGACTGTGATGCCAATCATGCTCGGGATCTCGATGCTGACAAGCATATCCTTGGTATGTTTCCAGAAGAGCTCGGCTTCGGCCGTGAGGCGGTTGTTGAGAAAGCCCAGATCGATACCGATATTTGTCATTTCTACAGTTTCCCATGTGCGGTCTTCGGAGGGGAGGCTGTTGACCTTTGCCCATTGTCCGAGTTCGTTGGCAAACGGGTAATATCCGCTGATGTTATATTTGGCGATATGGTCGTATAGGCCTAGGCCGTTCTGGTTGCCGAGCTGACCCCATGAAGCCCGCAGCTTAAGGTTGGTGACTATGTGCTGGCCCTTCATGAATGCCTCTTCGCTGATGCGCCATGCTCCCGAAAACGAGGGGAAGTAGCCCCATCGGTGTTTCTTCGAGAATCGCGATGAACCGTCCATGCGTATGTTGGCTTCGAATAGATAGCGTTCGTCTAAGTTATAGTTTATGCGTCCGAATCCCGACAGCAGTGCCCATTCGGTTTCGCTGGCGGAGTTGCTCCACTGGTCGGTCGACCCCATGACAAGTGCTGGCAGTTCGTTGCCGATTATATCGGTGCGCTCGCCGGTGAGGCTCTCATAGCTGTTGTTTTCAGCCGACCATCCTGCGAGTATGTGGAGGTTGTGCCGCTTAATTTTCAAATTGTAATCGGCGGTGAGTTGTACTGTGATATAGCGGGTGTTATCTGTCGACTGTGTGAGCCTGTTGGGTCCCGACTGGCCGGCTCCCATCGAGTTGAGTCCGTTCGGACCGTATTTTCCATATTGGCGGCGCCAGTTCTTGCTTTGCGAGTTGATGACTCGTCCGGCACCCACAGCTTTTACCTCAAGACCTTTCACCGGTTTGTATGACAGGGTGAAAACTCCTTCGATGCGCTGTCGGCGGGTGTGGTTCTCGCCTCCTTCTTTGAGTGCCTGAATCGGGTTGGCCTTCTATGTTGTATTCCAAAATTCTCGTTGAGATTTAGAAAAGATTAACGTTAAAAATCAATTGCTTATGTTTCTGTGCCGATTGTGTAGGCACAAAAGAGTCATGATCGAGGCCTCTGCCCCAATC
>NZ_PUED01000289.1 GCF_003024925.1 Paramuribaculum intestinale | reverse complement strand
CTTTCTGGCATGCCCGGTAGCCCAGAGCGGTTGCTATGTAGCTTTTGCCGGTGCCGGCACTGCCGGTGATGAAGATGTCGCGTGGCTCGGTGACGAAGGTCATCTCGGAGAGCCGCATCAGCAGGTTCCGGTCAAGGCCGCGCTCAAGGGAGTAGTCTATCTCCTCGATTGAGGCGCGGTAACGGAACGAGGCCTGTTTCTGCAGGCGCTGTATAAGCCGGTTGGTGCGGTCGTCCCATTCATTTTCCACGAGCCACGCCACGAACTGGTCTGTTGTCATGCCTTCGCTTTTGAACGATTCCATTGATGTGCGGAAGGCCGCGTGCATGCCCAGCAGCCGCATCTGCGACATCCGGGCGAGTGTCTGTTGGTTCATTTCCATTGTTGTATGTATTGTTGGATTGATATGTTACCTGAAGTATTCCTTCCCGCGTATGTTTGCATGCCGGGGCATCTGGGCGCTCTCCTCGCACTCTTGACCGGGAAGGGTGTCGTCATCGAGGCAGTCATGACGGCTGCGCAGTATCGAGTCGACGGCGCTGTAGTTGTAGAGTCCGGAGGATGCGGCCCTGCGGCAGGCCCTGACCAGGCGGTCGTTGCCGACCCTGGATGCGAACGACAGTATGCCCTTGCAGGATTTGTAGGCCTGTTCGGGATGGGTCTTTGACTCTATGACATGCCGCAGGAAGTCCTCTACGTCGGCATGTATGCGTGCCCCCTGCCTCAGGAAGCCCTCGACGCTCCATCCGCTCAGGTCCCGGTGGGCCGAGGCAAGGTGATTCGGCTCCGTGGTATACCCGTACGGGCGCCATCCTCTGGGATGTACGGCCACGCGGTCTCCGCCGCAGTATATCTCAACCGTACGTGAGTCATACAGTATGTTGACCTTGCGGCCGATAAGACGGTGGGGCACGCTGTAGTAGTGGCGGTCAAGGCGTACGTGCCCGTTGCGCTGTACCGTGGCGGTATGCCGTTCCTTCAGCTCGAACCTTATGGGATTTAACGGGCGCAGGTACATGCGCTCCAGATCCTCGAACTGCTCGCGGCGGCTGTAAGGGCGTCCGCTCATGCGGGCGTTGTTGTGAAGCTCCAGCGCCGTACGGATAGCGGCGTTCAGCGACACAAGATCATGATGAGTGCGCTGTCGCACCAACGGGTAGATGCTGCGGTAGATGAGCTTGACGGCGCCCTCCACCAGGGCCTTGTCGCGCGGCTTGCGCACGCGTGCCGGTATGACTGCGCAACCGTGATGCTCGGCGAAGGCCGCGTAATCCTCATTGAGCTCCGCCTCGTAACGGCTTGCCTTCTTTACGGCAGCCTTGAGATTGTCTGGCACGATGGCCGCCGGTGCCCCGCCATAAAAATGAAGCGCATTCTCACAGCACCGTATGAAGTCCTCCTTGCGCTGGCTCATCACGGCCTCAACATATGTAAGCTGTGAGCAAGGCAGTATGGCCACGAACACCTCCACGGCGATGATCCCGCCGCTGTCACGGTCGACCAGCTCCAGACGGTCGCCTGCGTAATCGACATACATCTTGTCGCCGGCCTTGTGTTCCAGATGCGCTATAGGGTGCATCTGCGCCACATACAGACGCATCAGACGGCTGAACGTCGACCGGGAATAGCCTCCCGGGTGACTCCCGATATAGTCGTCATACAGCTTCTGCCGCGTCATACCTCTCTTTTTCAGACGTCTGACATAATCAGGCATAAGTCCCATAAGCTCCTGATGGCGGCTTGACACGGGTTCCGAACCGACCGCTCTCACTCCGAAAATCTCATTCAGATCCGGATCCTCCAGTTTCAGAAGATCCTCGATGCCACGGTTCAGCTCCATAAACCGCCGGAGGTATTTACGCACCGTGTTGCGCGCTATGCCCGTCAGGTTGCTGATACTCTTGGCTCCGTTGCCGTTGGCGTGGCATCGGAGCACCTGTCTTAATTTGTTCATGCTCAGTTTTCGATTTGCCATCAGTCGTATGTTTAATATTATTTAACATACAATATAGCTCAAAAACTCCTTTTGCCAACTCCCGTAAAGTCTTTTTCCGGGGGGTAATTTGCTTGACCGGACGGGGGTCAATTTAAATGATTTTCCGGGGG
>NZ_PUED01000288.1 GCF_003024925.1 Paramuribaculum intestinale | reverse complement strand
GGCTCGGAGAGTTGTATAAGAGACAGGCTACACAACTGAGGATGAAAGCAAATAACGCCGGACAAAATCAAAAAGTACCGCAGCAAACCATGGGTTACTGACGAGTTTCATAATATCAACTAATTTTTAAGAGTTACTTAACCGAAATACATATTTTAGATTATGGCTCAATCATTTGTCACCAGTCGCAAATCCTTCGTGATACAGATATTGCCCGTGATGCTGTGTTTCTTTGTAATGGGGTTTGTCGACCTTGTCGGCACGGCATCCAATTATGTGCAGAAAGATCTTGATCTTACCGATGCGCAGGCCAATCTCTTCCCCTCTCTCGTGTTTTTCTGGTTTCTGATATTTTCGGTGCCCACGGGCATGCTGATGAACCGTATCGGAAGAAAACACACCGTTCTGATCAGCCTGATGGTTACGGCTGTATCACTGTTCATTCCGGTTTTTGGCGACAGCTATATTGTCATGCTGATATCATTCTCGCTGCTCGGAATAGGTAATGCGATAATGCAGACATCGCTTAATCCGTTGGTGACTAATCTTATCAGCAGCGACAAACTCGCGTCGACACTCACTTTCGGACAGTTTGTCAAAGCGATTGCCTCGTTTCTCGCCCCCGTGATAGCCGCATGGGGAGCTACTACCGTGTTCCCCACATTCGGACTCGGCTGGAGAGCGCTGTTCGTGATATATGCTGTCATAAGCTTCCTGTCTATCTCACTGCTCGCAGCCACACCTATCGACGAGGAACGACCCGACAGGGCATCAGGCATAGGAGAGTGTATCAGATTGCTCGGACGTCCGTTTGTGCTGCTGTGCTTCATTGGCATAATGTGTCATGTCGGGATAGATGTGGGTACCAATACCACAGCTCCCAAAATCATTATGGAGCGTCTTGCACTGCCGCTTGAAGAGGCCGGATTCGCCACAGGAATCTATTTTATATTCCGCACAGTAGGGTGTTTCCTCGGAGCATTTATCCTCCGTACGGTCTCTCCACGGTTGTTCTTTGCCGTCAGCGTGCTCATGATGCTTGCAGGCATGGGCATATTGCTCGCATGCTCCGGCCTTGCGCCGATATATGTAGGCATAGGTTTGATAGGATTCGGTAATTCCAACATATTTTCGGTGGTATTCTCTCAGGCGCTGATGTCGGCGCCGACCGAAAAAAATGAAGTGTCGGGTCTTATGATCATGGGACTGTTCGGCGGAACGGTATTTCCGTTGGCCATGGGATATGCCGCCGATGCCATGGGGCAGATCGGAGCGGTGGCTGTTATGACCGCCGGAGTCGTTTACCTGCTGTGCTACACCGTTAAAATAAAAAGATAAGTAACTCTCAATAATCAGCTGCGAGTTTTTTCTGAGATTTTTTCGGGTGATTTTAGGCATTTCTGTCACTATCGTTTAAATTTGAACACTAACCTTATAAATATAACTCAATCGATATGAACGACATAGACATGGTAGTAGGAATGGGTGAGGCCTTGTGGGATGTTCTGCCCGAAGGCAAGAAGATCGGCGGTGCGCCGGCCAATTTTGCCTATCACGTATCCCAGTTCGGACTGCCAAGCTGCGTGGTGAGCGCTGTGGGCGCCGATGCACTCGGCAAAGAAATAGTGGAGAACTTTACCTCCAAGGGTCTGAATCAGCTTATAGCTGAAGTGCCATACCCGACCGGCACCGTACAGGTCGAAATAGATCAGGCCGGAGTTCCGCAATACGAAATCAAGGAAAACGTGGCATGGGACAACATTCCATGGACAAAGCAGCTTGAATCTCTCGCCGCACGTACAAAAGCGGTGTGTTTCGGCTCTCTCGCACAGCGCAATGTCGTCTCACGCAATACCATCAACCGTTTTCTGGATGCCATGCCCGGCAAAGGCGACAGTTTTGTTGTGTTCGACGTGAATCTGCGCCAGGGATTCTACAACAAGGAGATTCTATGCAACTCCATGAAACGTTGTAACATATTGAAGATAAACGATGAAGAGCTGGTGACAGTCAGCCGGATGTTCGGATATCCGGGTATCGACCTTCAGGACAAGTGCTGGATACTTCTTGGCAAATATAATCTGCCAAGAAGTATCCAGCACTTGTCCTGAAG
>NZ_PUED01000287.1 GCF_003024925.1 Paramuribaculum intestinale | reverse complement strand
GAATAAAACCAAATCTTTTGCGAATTTTTTCACAAATAGTCAACTGATTTGTTGTTGTAAAGGTAACAAAGATTACAGGAGCATTTTGAAAATGTTCCCATATCTCATTGACAAGATATGTCGTTTTGCCTGATCCTGCAGCAGCGATTAAACATCTTTTATTTGCCATCAATCCATTCAAAAGCATCTTTGATATATTGCGGTACTTCAAACTGCTTAGAACCCTGTATAAGCCTATATGCCCATTCCGTTTTATTATTAGACATAAAGTCAATCAAGGTATCAGTCGTTTCGTTGCTGTTCCTCTTCTTCCTCACCGTAGAGCTTAAATCATGTAGTTTATCCTTATTGGCTGCTACGAATGACGGTTCAATTGTACGATTATTATCATCCAAGAATATTCGGATATTCTCTACTGGAGAATTCGCAAAATATAGCTTTTCATAATAGTCTCGGGACTTGTCATCTCTATCTCGAACAATTGCAACCTTAATTTTTAAGTCCTTAGATAATTCTACAAAATGGCCAAACGAAACACCGCCCACAGCCATTAACTCAATACCATTATGGTACATATCCCGGTTAGTTTGTTTCATATAATAATTACAAACTATCTCATCCGTTGGACCTTCTACCAATATAACCGCCTTACATAAGATAAGACGAAGAGTTGCAAAATCTGTCGCCTTGAAGAAGAAATTATACTCCTTATCTTTCAAATCCTTTTGAAGATTCTTTGAATATACTGTCCCATCCTCACCTTTACTAAGCACGACAAGATTATCGAGTTCCATTCGATTGGCAACAAAACTACTATGGGTAGAAATGATTATTTGACTCTGCACTTTCTCTTCTAACAATTTCATAAGATTGTACATCATTGTATGAGAAAGATGAGTTTCAGGCTCTTCAACTATTAAAATTCTCGGCTTCCCGCTATCATCATCTCCAAGCGAAAGAAGCGTTTTTACGATGCATTGTTCACCCAAGCCGGCAAATTCAAAAGGTATACCATCTACCATCGGTGATAGTACAGAAGAATAGGAGTTCTTTGATACTAAGTCAATCGATACGCCTAACTCTTTTTTTATTTTGCCAGCACGTTGAGATAGTTCTTCATTGATACATTTTACTTTGTCATTCTTCTCAAAGGAATCCCTCATGCCAGCCAGACAACTTAACAGTTTTGGTCTGAAATCATCCGTATCATCCTCCAATAGGCGAGACATGAATTGTCTCGGTCGACTATTAAAGAATGTGTTTGCAGAATCGATGATAAACAATTTGAATGGGAGTAATTTTGTTTTTGCGGGTTGCCCACTAAACCAAAACCTTGTTGTATGGTAATATTCGCATGGAACATAATCATGCGTAGTATGGCTGTACAGATCTTCATACGCTTCATCGAATTCATATGTAAATCTGATTCCTGGATGTTCTTCAATCAGCAAGTTGCTCTTTCCTCTGAAATCCGGTCCTTTAACTATATCTGAGAAATAGACTTCAATTTCAATCTTTGGTAAGTTGGAAATAGCTCTGTCTGTAACGGACCAACAGGATTTATGAAAAGAGAAAAGAGTTAATTCAACACTATTTTCGCCACTTAAAGCCAATCTTAATGCTTCGATTATGGTTGACTTCCCAACACCATTATTGCCTACCAATATAGTGCGAATGTCATTGAACTCCATGTCCAACGACTTTATGCCTTTAAAATTTTTAATAATAATACGCTTCAACATAATTTCATTGTCGTTATGCTTTAAAACTGATTATAATGGCACTATTATTGTAATCGAAAGCCCAAAATATGTGCTCGCACTCATAATTCGATTAAGACATATCCATCATGCGCAGATAAGCCGTACTCAAATTCCATTTCTCTAACAAAGCCCTCGTCTGTGCTATTATCGAAACTTTGCTATCGAAATTTTTTGTCTTAGCTATGACGTTTAGGAACTGGGCGTAGTCCCATATCTGATTGTTCATATTTGAAACAATGCTCTCAGTGTAGCCGAACACTCGCACAGAAGTCGTCAACTTCGTTCTCAAACGTAGAAAATAATCCCAGAGAACATGAGACTTCTTAGTCCCTTATTCATAGCATTCCTGCTCCTTGTATCGTCTTGTACTTCAAAG
>NZ_PUED01000286.1 GCF_003024925.1 Paramuribaculum intestinale | reverse complement strand
CTCCGATGATGTTGCCCGGCTGCAAATGCAGAAACTCTCCAACGAAGCCAACGGAGATTTCCAGAAATACAAGGCTGACATTGCCCGGTATTTCCCCGACCTTGAAGATTTGCTGAGGTGGGGGCGATATTGCACCCATATCGGATTTCCCGACAGATTCACGCAGAGAATCCTCGCCCAAGAAAAAGTGGGATTTGCAGGCTCTCTTTTCTCATCGGAACACAATCAGACATTCAGCACGGAGGGTTCATATGCTAAATTGGAACGCGACCCGAAAGAAAAGTACCGATTCATACTGACAATCGACGGAATAAATGTGTTCCAATGGTTCCGCGACATGGCCCGCAAGCTCCTTGAAAAACTCGGCTTCCAACCCAAAGAACCGAGGCAAAGCCGAAGCATCAGACGCTAATATCTCCACACTGACAATAACGGCTATCTCACTTAAATCACCCCAATCGGTGGGATAGCCGTTGTTTTCTTCATTGCCATGTCTTGACTATCAGATAAATTCGTTAACTTTGCATATGGACATTCACAATAAAATCATAGTAGAGGTTGGAAATGCGACCTTTTTACCGCACGGATTTTTCCAAAGGGGGAAATCTCGGACATGGCTGTATGATTGTGGCTATTGTGTTGTTTTAATAGAATTTCAGCCATCTGCATATTCTCGTGGGTCTTTCTGCAATGTCGGAATAGATTTTTTATTCGATACTTTCACTCCGTTATATTCAACACTATGTTTTTCCTACGGATGGAAACGGATACACGTTAACAAATCTGGATTTGTGGAATATGTAGGTAACGATAGTATATTTCGGGAGGAAATATTCAAATTCGCAACTTACGCATTAAAATATGCCGAATCTCTGATTAAATTTCAATCGCTTAATTATGCCAATTGGGAATTCGTCAAACTGTTGTGGCTTAAACGGTTTAAGGCGTTGAGAGGGAAATGGAATGGCCCGGTTCATGACTACTATTATGCCGCTATGATTAAATTCCTAATTGGCAATTATGATAGTGGTGTTAGGATTCTACAAAAATGGAATTTAAGAAACGGAACGCGCGATGAATGGATGAACAAGATTTATATGACGTTTTGCGAAAGCAACCTTACAGCAAATCAAGCAAAGTCTATTGTCGTAGAAATGGTCAACAAACGACGTAAATTATTTCAATCAAAGCCCTCATATAAAAAACTGGAAGGTGAATTCTTATTGTAAAGTTATGAACAATACGATTATACGTAAAGACGGCTACTTATATTTTGAGAATTTGGATAGTTATATGCTCCCAAAGCTTACTCTAATTATTGAAGCTCCAAAGCTACAAGAGTATAGAAAATACATTGAGTATCACAACATATCAAGTATAATGATAAATTCCAATTATACCAATGGAGTAATTGGAGATTTATCTTTTCTTGGTGAATCCTCCCTAAAAATAAGGAGTTTAACTATCCTTCAGCCCAATATGAATATTGGGGATATTGATAGTCTTGTTAATTTGGAGGTGTTATCAATGGAGGGTTCTCTAAAAAAAGACCTTGATATTTCAATATTCAAATTTTTGAAATACCTAAATTGCGTATATAGCACACGTCTTCGAAATCTTGAAATTGCGTTTTCATTAAAACATTTGTCATTGAGTGGTTTTAAGATGGATGATTTGTCCATTATGAGAAATCTGAAACTATTAGAAAGTGTAGCTCTTTATAATACTCATATCAAATCTTTATATGGAATTGGCAATCTGATCAACTTGAAAAAAGTTTTAATAGATAAAGCACCTAAACTAAAAAATCTTTGTGGGTTCATTGAGCAAAACTCAAATATGGAAACGGTGGAGGTTTTCAACGCAAAGAATTTGAGAGATATTATCGCATTGAAGTATTTGCATAACTTGAAAACTCTTTATCTGCAACGAATCTCTGATATAGAGACATTATCTTTTCTATCTAATATCAGTAATTTGGATAGAATAGTAGTTTCTTCAAATGTCGACGATAAGGGCTCAAGCCGAAAGTGCGGTGCATGAATTTTGGGAAAAGTGTTAAATTTGCGTCATGAAAACCAGTGATGCATTTTGGCAGTTTTTACCCGAAGGCTTAAACGAGCTGTTTGAGATGGTCAGGTTT
>NZ_PUED01000285.1 GCF_003024925.1 Paramuribaculum intestinale | reverse complement strand
ATAAAGCGTGGGCCTATACGTTCGGCTTAGACGTTTCGGGGTTGGATCCATTGAGGACGGCCGGCGACCGCGCCGGACTTCGCGCCGAATTGCAACGCTTACACACGGAACGCATCAATAGGCTACAACAATGGATGGCCGCCCGTAACGAGGTGGAAGACTTCGCAGACAAGGCGGTAGGCTTCCCGGACATAGTGAAGGAAATAGAAGCCGCCCTTAACGCCAACGACGTAAAGACTAACAACTACTACGGCGACTGCATTAGCCGCCTTAAAGCCTTCTTCGCGTCGCTACCCGCCAAGTTAGCAGCCGCAAAAGCCAAGAAGGGCAGCTATTCCGCGAATATGCCCGCCGAGTTGGAAAAGGGTAAGGCATATTTAGGCGACGCCGACCACGAATTTAGTAAGGACTTCTTCGACCTTCTCAAACGGAAGGTTAAGTTAGAGATACACAACAGCACCGGGCGCAGTTACGAAAGTGGCGGCAACTTAGTCGTAGTCTATACGAAAGGACGTAACGAAGTTTCGCCGTGGCACCGCGTATCCGTTATTTACCATGAGTTCGGCCACGCCATAGCCGACCAACGGAATTTATTGTTTGCGAAGGAAGTTACAGACCTCCGCGACGCACAGACCAAGCGGCTACGCACCCGCGAAAAGACGACCTATTACACGACGGAAAGGGTATGGAACTATAAAACGGGGAAGTACGAGGTTCAGAAGGTCAAGCACGAAGTAAACCAAATGCGTATAATAACGCTGTCGGCTAAGATAAAAAACATTTACGAGCGAATACGGACTAAGGACAAAGACGACCCGATATTTAAGCGTTACGGCATTTCAAAGCCGGATGCGTTGGAGCAGTTCGGCGGACTTATGGACACGTTGCGAAGTTTGGTAAACCGCGACGACGTAGGCTGGGGTCATTCCGTTAGTTACTTCAAGAGTTACGGCATGAAACAACACGAATATTTAGCCCACGCCTTTGAAAATGCATTTATAGGAAACCGCGTATTCCAGTTGTTGATGCCAACCGAATACGCGGAAATGGTAGCGTTAGCGAAGTCGTTTAAGACACCCTAACGAATAGGAACGAGGTATAAGCCGCCGTCCATAATAGAACCTACGAGCTTCGCGCCCGTGGGTTCTTTTTCTCCTACGCCGGGATATACAGGAAGAAGCCGGGCTTTACCTTCCAAGCATTGCCGGAGAATAGCCCCGTTCTTTTCGGCGTCCGGTTCGGCATATTCAAGAAGCCGCACGACGTCTATATATTCCGCCGGGGCGTCGGAATTAAGGAAGCCTTCGACAAGGACGTTATCGGGAACGACGGTAACAGGCTGTTTGCCCTTCGTGGTATTGATACGCGGTATTTTCATAGCCTTTGTTATTTGGAGTTAAACGGAGCATAGCCCGAAGGAATAAAACCTATTCCGAAGGTATTGCTTTCGGGGTGGAAGTCGTAGCCGATACAGGCGGCCCCGGCTAAAACGTCCGGCTTCCCGTTCAGTTCCTCGGAAGGAAGCGGCGCACCTTCGACGGGTGGGAATAGTTCAGTAACAACCCGGTCAAGTCTACGTAGTGCATCACGCCGGGCGCGTCCGTGGGAGTTCTTAACGTCGCACAGGGCAATAGTAACGCGCCCTTCATTGGTGGGAGCGTAGCGCGCTACCAAGTCGTCAAGCATAGGCTCGACGGAACGGGAAACTTCCGCCATTGCGTCCCGGAGTACCGGGGAATACGGGAACGGTAGCGGTTGGAAGGCGGGGGCTAAGGGCTTAGGCATTTTGTTTATATTTGGCTTCAATTTCAACTCCTTTAATACGACAGTCCACGACGTCGCCGGAATTAGCAAGGGCGGGCTGTACTTCAACGGCAACCGCTATTTTTACGTCCGTGGCATACGACCCGGCGAAGTTCTTAACGGCTTCCGTTATGTTGTGTTCAAATTCCGCCTTCTTCATAAAGAACGCTTCGGCGGGGGTTAATTGTTTTTCTTCCATTGTGGCAAAGTGTTGTTTATTCGCCACAAAGTTAGCACAATAACGCGGGGCTTCCAAATCAGACCCGACCGCCTGACGGGAATACGATACCCACGGAGTTACAGCCGTAAGCGTATAACGTGGAACGGACGTAACTAATTGTTACCAACCGAAA
>NZ_PUED01000284.1 GCF_003024925.1 Paramuribaculum intestinale | reverse complement strand
TGCCCCGACAATAATCAACTACTTTCGCAGGAGGGCCACCAACGCCTCGGCCGAGGCATTCAACTCAAAGGTCAAGATCTTCCGATCGCAGATGCGTGGAGTAAGAGACCGAGACTTCTTCATCTTCCGATTGGTCAAACTCTACGCCTAAAATTTAACACTTCTAATTGCCCAATTTAACATATGCACCGTGCTTTCGGCTTGAGCCGAAATTTGTCTGAAATAGGGGTAAACCAAACTGCCAAAAACGACAAAAGCCACCCGACAAAATTGTCAGATGGCTTCTGCATTATGGTTTTGGTCGAGCGCTTATGTCAGTCGGCAAACATATAATCGGCTACACTCAGCTTCTCCCGGATGTCATTGTATTCGGAAATATACTCCGGCCGCTCGAACATTCGGATTTTGTTGCCCTTGTACTCGGTAAGCTCCATATAGCTCTTGTGACCCTCCTGTATGCTGCGCGGGGTTGGGATTGGTATTCCGGGATTATCCTTGTATCTTTCGGAGAGAGCGGAATGAAACTCGACGATATTGGTTCTCGCCAACGCCTGCCCCTCGTTAAGCACGATAAATAGCATGGCGAAATCCTTGCCGCTATTGCGTATCTTCACATGGTTGTCGATGCAGTCAAAGAGATAATTGTCGCCATTGGGCAAAAGCTCGGTCAACGGGCGACGACGGGCGGCTCTGCCCGGAGCACCTTTCTTTCCTGCGGGTTTTACAAATTCCCGTATTTCTTCCGAAGCTGTCTTCAACTTGGCGATGGTCTTGGCGGTAACGTTAGGTTCGCTGCCCATCTCGCGCTGTTCCTCGACAAAGTTAGCCCAGTCCTCTTCTGTTCGGCCTTTCAATGCTATGCTGCTCTTGATTATCCACTTGATATGGTGTTTCGCTCCCAAGCGTATAAGAAAATTAGTCTTGGGATTTCTGATAAGGTCTTCACCGTACTCCACCATACACTCGAAGCTGCGCCCGTAGAACATCCATGCCAACATCGGCAGGAAAATGTTGCCGGGTATGTGGGGAGTATTCAGCCCTGTCAGCAGATGGTTCTCCATGCCTCCCTCGACAAGCATCTTTTCCAGATGGCCCACATCATTCGAGCTGTCATCTTTAAGATGCAGCAGCACGGCTGTCTCGAATTGCGGCATGAAAGCCTTGGCATGGTTGAATACCGCGATGAAGCCGGGGCCTTCGCGGTCATGCATCCAGTCGGTGAAGTTGCAGTATTCCTCGTGGTGTGTGGCTTTCCATTCGCGGAGAAGCCCTTTTGCGTGTTCAATTTTTTCCTCGTTGTTCATAAATGGGGGATAGTTGTTGCAGCACGAAAAATTCGCACCGAAATACAAAACACGCACCCCGGCCATAATGTTTGAGAAAATTTAACACTCAACATCGAAAAATTTTTGTCCACATCAGCGCAGCTCTTCATTTGGTGGACAATTTGTGGACAATCTTCAAAAATAAGAAAACCCAAACATCTGATATATAGATGTTTGGGTTTAATTTCAAGTGATCCGCCTGGGACACTTATTTCTTGAGGTAACCACTCTAATTATCAAACATTTGCATCTATAGCGATTTTCGGCTATTCCCTATTTTTACTCCTATAGATTTCAAAGTTCTTCGCCATACTTGGCATAACATCCACAAAATTAACAATAATACGGCATCTCTCCAAATCACTGAAGTTAATATTTCTTACACCTTTACATTTACAAGTACAAATCCCTGGCAATTACGATTTTTCAGCATTGTACCTCATCGCAATGACGGGGTATCTCAATCTTTGGAAATGGATTGATACGTTTGTCGCAAGTCAGACCTTTTATTAGATCGTGTTTGTCGCAAGTTATATTACTAAAACACAGTCTGTTGATTTTGTCCAAAGACAAAGTTGCGACAAATATAGATAAATTTACGATAACAGCGTGGTTTATTAGACTGATTTTGTCGCGAGATTATAACGCAAAGAAGTTGTCGCTCCTGTCTTTACGACCAATTCATCTTCTATTCCAAAATCGATCATACCGCCTTGTGCGTTGGCAAAAGCAACACAATCTTTGGCAATTTCCTTAAAATCTGCTTTCGGTCCGTATATTGCCCGTAAGGACTTCCTGTCGTACAAACTGTTTTCTATCATTATGAATGCAAATTTACGAAAATTTATTGACATACAAACTACGAACTGTCTATTAAACA
>NZ_PUED01000283.1 GCF_003024925.1 Paramuribaculum intestinale | reverse complement strand
CTCTTAATACTATAAGGGGCGACATCCGCTTTATAGAAACCACCTATCCTGACATTATTGTAAAGGAGACCCGTTCCGGTCGCAACAAGACATACGCTTATGAGAATCCGGATTCTTCTATATTCAAATTGCAATTTAATGATGAGGAGCTAAGCCAACTCTCGCAGTGTATGGCAATCCTCTCCCAATTTGAAGGTATGCCTCAAATGGACTGGCTTCAATCTTTTATGGATAGATTTAAATTGTCTCTCAATATTGAGAGCGATGGCAAACAAATCGTAGGTTTTGACTATAATCCATATTTGAAAGGGAGGCAGCATTTCGCATCTTTGCTGACAGCTATCAGTGAAAAGAGAGTGTTGTCACTTGAATATAAGAATTTCAAGCAAGAGAAAGTGGATACCATCATTGTTCATCCTTATTTCCTCAAAGAGTACAATAACCGATGGTTCTTATTGGGCTTCAACGAGGATAAACACAAAATTTCAAATTTCGCATTTGACCGAATCATATCTATCAACACTGTTTCTTTTCCCAAATATCGGGAAAATGAAGAAATCGACTTCAACCAAGAATATTTCGATGATATAATAGGTGTCTCACATACAAATGCCGAACAACAACCTATTATTATTAAGGTTGCCAAAGACACTTATCCCTATATAGAGACGAAGGCCCTTCATTGGAGCCAGTCTGTAGTCGACCGTGATGAAGATTCAGTAACTATAAAAATTAAGGTAGCCCCCAACTTTGAGTTAGAGCAATGCTTACTATCTTATGGCGAAGCAATTACAATAGAACAACCGGTCTCATTAAGAGAGAAAATTAAGGAAAGAATCAATAGAATGCGCAACAATTATGAATTGGTTCAAAATGATTGAACTATTTGTTTGTAATTTTGCAATCGAAAACCAATGTTGGTTTACATTAAAATATTTTGGTTATGACATTCGACTATTTTAAGCTCATAAACTCCATTACAATCGAACTCAAGTGCTCTTTAAGTGAGAGCATTAGACTAATTATGCTTTGTGCATATTGTATCCACCACGGATATAAGTCCATAGAAGATGGTGTTATGAATGACAATATAGCACACGCCATTTATCATAGATTGCACAATATATATAATATCTCTTTGGAAAAAGAGTCGCGGTTCTCTGAAATATTATATATGGAAATGGGTACTCAACTCAAAATTAATCAATATACAGAAGTAATTGAGACTCTTTTTGAACAATGGAATCTAATGGCAGGGAGAGGACAACGAGAATCAGGAATGCCCAAGGAAATAGCCCAATTATCTGCCCATTTGATGAAAGATTGGAAAGAGAAGGATATTTTCAACCCATATGCTGGATTTGCTTCATTTGGTATATTTTGTCCTAATACCTCATACCACGGGGAGGAGCTGAATATAGATGTTGCTACACTTGCCAAACTTCGTCTTGATGCTCACGGAATGTCAATAAATGATGTGGAGGTTGCTGATTCTACAAGATTTGAATGGTTAGGAGGGAATGTAATGGTAGCGATGCCTCCGTTTGCTGACAAATTAGTAGATAAGGCAAACTCTTTCGTAAATTTCTCGAATTTCAAGATTAATAATAGCCTTGAGTTTTTGATTGCTCAGTTTACAGCACTTCCCGGCCTCAGAAAAGCTATACTTGTTACACCGACTGCTTTTTCATATCAAATTGGCGGATATAAGATATTAAGAGAGGCATTATTGGATCAGAATCTCATAGATTCCGTCATAGAGTTACCATCCAATATTCTATATGGGACTTCTATTCCATGCAGTCTTTTGGTACTTAACAAAGACAAGTCCAATCAAGATGTAAAAATAGTTGATGCCAGAGAATGTTTTTATCAACACTCCAAATCTATAAGAATATTGGATATTAAAAAGTGTATTGAATCTATAACAAGCGAGCATACAACTCTCAATGTGTCAACATCAGATATATTGAAAGATAACGGGAATCTATCATATGACTTTTATAAAAGGTCGCAATTAGTATATCCTGACACCTACAAGAAATATTCACTCGATGATTTAATCTGTAGGGCCTTCGCCGATTCAAGACATGGCGATGAGAATGGTCGTGTAATTACCGTTTCAAATTTACCTTTCACACCATTTACAGGTGAAATTAAGATAGAGGATCTTGAAATCGCATCTGTCGCCGGACTTACGAAGATTTCGCATCCTTGTATCATTA
>NZ_PUED01000282.1 GCF_003024925.1 Paramuribaculum intestinale | reverse complement strand
ATATTCCGGTAAGGGATGTCACGGCAGGAATGATAGATGATTTCGAGCATTTCCTTCGTGTCAGCAAGAACTGCGCCAACAACACGGCTGTGAAGTACCTCCGCTATCTCAAGAATACTATCCAGTATGCCATCGCGCATAAGTGGATAACGGAAGACCCGTTCATCGGCAGGAAGTTCCACCGCACTCAGGCTAAACGCCAATTTCTGACTGAGGCTGAGATTATGGAGATTCTCAAACTCGACTTCTCCATGATGCCGCGTCTGGAACTTGTCAGGGACACATTCGTGTTCTGCTGCTTCACCGGACTTGCATTCTGCGATATAAAATCGCTTCAATGGAGCGACATCGAAAAAGACCGCGACGGCAATATGTGGATACGCAAATCCCGTGAGAAAACCGGCGAGTTGAGTATCATACCGATGTTGGAGGTACCGCGTCAGATAGCCGACAAATATGTCAACCACCCCGTTGCAGTATCTACCGGAGTAGTGCTTCCCGTATGTTCCAATCAGAAAATGAACGCTTATCTCAAAGAGATTGCGGATCTCGCAAAGATAACCAAGCCTCTTACCACCCATATCGCGCGACATACTTTCGCGTCTCTGTCGCTCAACAACCATGTTCCTCTCGAATCAATCCAGAAGATGCTCGGACACAGCGACATCAAGACAACGCAAATCTACGCAAAGATTCAAGACCAGACCGTCTATGAGGATATGCAGACCATGCGCAACCGATTCGACAGACTGTGCATTAACAGATGACATCAACTTCAGACAACTGAAAAGGGAGAGCTACCGGTCGATTCGGTAACTCTCCCTTTTAATATTTGGGTATGTAGATTGAGGACAAGTATTCCTCTATATCCTTTTCTTCATAAAGTATCTTTCCGTCAAGACGATAGAACGGAATAATGCCTCTGTCGCGGAAGTCCTGCAATGTTCGGCGCGAAACGCCGAGTCTTTCAGATAACTGGGCATCAGTCATAAAGCGTTTGCCCATCAAGAATGGTTTATATTCCAACGCTATTTCCTCCAGCATCTCAATATTTCGCCTTCCCATTGAGAGGAATTTTCTTATAACGTCATGTTCTTTGTCATATATTTCTTTCACTCTTGCCTTTGTTTATTTTTGAATATACGTCCTCTGACTTGTAAAAACATTTCCGTCCATGTTTGACGTAGCCGAGTTGTCCGAGCGTTTTCATAGTCCTCACTTTCCGGGTTGAAACACATAGCAGTTCCGCGACGGTCTCAGTTGGAATCCATTTGCCGGATTGGATTGAGCGGCACTTCTCATACATCGCCGCAATCAAAAGGGACTGATACTCCATTATCTCGAACATTGCATCAAGAGCCTCTTTGTCGATTCTTACGTATTCCAATGTTTAGCGGTTTCAATAGTGACCGAGTGAAAAAAGAAGGCGGAGTCCCCTCCGCCTTCAACCACTAAATCCGCAAGTCGTATGTTACATAGACTGCGATTCGATTGCGAATTTAGTGAATTATTTTCAAACGGCGGTTATTTTCAGTATAATTTGGCTTCAATCGGGGCGAATGACAGCCCTTTGCCCTTTCCGCGTACAACGATGTCGTAGAACTCATGGCCGTGGCGGTTGGTGAACATTATCTGCGATGTGTAGCCGTGGGTCAGAAGACTGGCGACCTCCTTGTCGGTGAACTTGTGGCCCATGAACTGCAAAGGCATGGTGAATCCGCAGACATGGCATTTCGCAACACGGGGATAGCGGATAACCGAGTGTCGGCCGCATATCGGGCAGACATGGGTATCAACCGTAGCCGGGAACAGGCGGTGGTCGGTGATAAGCTGTTCGGTCTTGTCATAGATCCATTTGCCGTACTCATTCATGAGCTGCGCTCCGCCGACACTGTTCTTGCGGTCTCCATAGAGCCGTTCAACCTCTACCTGATATGCCATCAGATGACCGAGGGCATAAGTTGCGTTGAAGGTTTCAAGCAGGAGATTTCCCTCGCCTGTGATTGCTGGTTCACCGCATACGTCCAGAAGAAGGCGATTGTCGCGGAGACGGTCGAATGCGTCCGCCACATCATGGTGTGCCAATGTGAAAGGCATACCGGGATTGTATTTGTCCGACAGTGAACGGAGCAACATTGAGATGGCGCAAAGCAGGTCGTTCATCTTGGGCGCGGCGGGAGCCACCGAGGTGTGGGAGAACTGGGATTTACCGGTGAGTTTCATTTCCACAACTTTCGGCACCTTGATGTCGGGAGTGTAAGGGAT
>NZ_PUED01000281.1 GCF_003024925.1 Paramuribaculum intestinale | reverse complement strand
CCCATCCTCGTTATGCCAAACTGCTCCAACGCTCACTTGGTAAGAAACGCTACGAAATCCCGGATGAGGCCATTGACGAGATTGTCAACTTATACGGTGATTTCAAGGATGCGATACTTCCTGAAACTGAGGATGTGAAGATGGCACGATTGATGGATATTGAGGATTTCCTATACACTACTGTTACCATCTGCCGCCCGCTACGTCTCTTCTACGAGAATATCGCACAGAAGGCGGCTGAAGCGGCCAAGGCAGATAAAGTCAAAAAGGCCGACAAAGAAGTGTTGGAAAAGATTGCCGCGATGACTTTTCCGGATGGGAGGCTCACCGACGTGGAGGTTTTCAATGAACTGAAGCGGATTCTTCCTAAGAAGCCCACACAGGCTGTAATCAAGTTGGTTCGCACACTTGGTACTGCTGACCCTGAGGCACCGATAGTATGGGTTACACCCGGTGATGAAAAAGGTCAATGGGTTATTGACCCGGCATTGACCGACACCGAGACTATTCCGATGAAAGAGGACATAGACGAATATATCAAGCGCGAAGTATTGCCGTTTGTTCCTGATGCATGGCGCGACCCGAGCAAGGACAAGGTCGGCTGCGAGTTTCCTCTCACGCGTCTGTTCTATCGCTATACTCCACTACGTTCGACGGATGAAATTCTCGGCGAACTGATGGCACTTGAATCAGACACAACGTCCAGTCTCAAATCTCTAATCTCCGAAGCGTGATGAAACAGCGATACGACTCATACAAGCCGTCAGGCGTTGAATGGATTGGAGAAATACCAAGCCATTGGAATGTTGTAAGAATGCGTTATCTGTGTGATATGATTACGGGTGATAAAGATACTGTAAATCGGGTAGATGATGGCATTTATCCATTCTATGTGCGCTCTCCGCATATCGAGAGAATCAATTCTTATACTTTTGACGGAGAAGCTGTTTTAATGGCTGGTGATGGAGTTGGCGCCGGTAAAGTTCTGCATTATGCTAATGGTAAATTTGACTTTCATCAGAGAGTTTATAATTTCCATAATTTCAGACAGATTAAAGGTATTCTTTTGTATCAGTATTTAAAATCTCTTTTTAAATATAAAATTGAAGAAGGCGGAGCCAAAAATACCGTTGACTCTGTGCGTCAACCTTGGTTGAAGGACTTTCCGGTATGCGTTCCTCCACTTGCTGAGCAGGAGGCTATAGCGGCGTGGCTTGATGAGAAGTGTGGTGAGATTGATGCTGCGATTGCAAAGGTTGACCGGGAGATTGAGCTGATTGACGAACTGAAACAAAGCGAAATTTCGCGCGTCGTCACCCGCGGACTCAATCCCATCGTCCCTCTCCGCGCCTCCGGCATCGACTGGATCGGCGAAATTCCCGAGCATTGGAAGGTCTCAAGGCTTAAAAATAAATCAATAATCACCTTAGGCAAGATGTTAATGTCTGAACCTCCCAAGGGGCAGGAACATAAATATACCTGTGAAAAATATCTAAAATCTCGAAATATCGGGTGGCTTCAACTTAACTTAGATGAAGTTGAGGAAATGTGGTTCAACGATTCTGAAAAGAAAATTTACGAATTGCAAGAAGGGGACTTGGTAGTCAACGAAGGTGGTGATATTGGCAAAGTCGCCATTTGGCATAATCATAAAAACGCGTTCTTTATTCAGAATTCAGTACACAAGGTAACACCCATTGACACTGATTCAAGATATTGTGCCTATTGGATTTATTTCATGTCCAAGAAAGAATATTTTTGGTCTATTGTTAGTCAAGTGAGTATAGCTCATCTCACAAAAGAAAAACTTTCAAATGCTCCATTATTGGATATTCCAGTGAATGAGCAGCATGAGATTGCCGATTATCTTGACAAGAGGTGTGCCGAGATTGATGGTCTGAAGGCGAAACTGAAAAAGAAACGTGACACTCTTGTAGAGCTTCGTCAATCGTTGATCTCTGAAGTTGTTACCGGTAAAAGAAAAGTTGTTTAATCCTCTCAAATCGCATATCATGAACGCTGACAACGAAACTCGTTTTGAAGAACATATCGAAGCTGCTCTCTTGGCTTCCCCTCTATATATCGGCCGTAGCTCAAAAGACTTCGACATAAAACGTCGCGTTGACCCCGGGATGCTGTGGCAGTTTCTACACGCACAGCACGAAACATGGGAACGTCTGCTGAAGAGGTTCAAAACCGGAGATGATGCACTCAATGCGGTTATTAAGGATTATAATTCAAAACTCGATAACGGTCATTCTCTCGTCGATATTC
>NZ_PUED01000280.1 GCF_003024925.1 Paramuribaculum intestinale | reverse complement strand
ATCATGTCCTTGAAATAGGTAAGATCGAGCGGGATGTTTACTTTATAGCCAAAGGCATAGTGCGGGCATTCACACTTGTTGACGGCAAGGAAGTGACATTTTGGGTTGGCAAGGAGGGTGCAACTATTGTATCAATGATGGGGTATGTGAGGAATGAACCAGGCTATGAGACTATGGAACTGATGGAGGACTCCACCCTTTATGTCATCAAAAGGGATGTGTTGTCAAAACTTTACCTGGAGGATATAAACATTGCCAATTGGGGACGCAGATTTGCCGAGACTGAACTTCTTGATGCTGAAATTCGAGTTATAACCCTGTTACTTGCAACTGCGACAGAGCGTTATCAAGACTTTGTGGATACCCAGTCGGAACTATTACAGCGACTGCCTTTGGGGTGTATTGCCTCATATTTGGGTATAACACAAGTAAGCCTGAGCCGAATAAGAGCCAATCTTGCCAAAGGAAATAAACAATAATTTCAGAAAACTAACCTTTCGCCATCAACAGGGATGAAAACATTACCACTATAATATTTTGAAGCCTCAGTCTTGTAAAGCCCTTGTCGTTTTTCCAAATTATCATCCTCGGAATGTACCAGAACCAAATTTTTCACCTTTGCCTTTTCTGCTAAAATAGCCACATCACGCACCGTATGATGATGTTTCTCGTATGGCTTGTATGTATCCTTATCTTCATACCGGCAGAAAGCGCCGCAGATTAGGGTGTCACAACCTTGAATTTTTCTGAGATTATCCTCGGTCAAAGATTCATCACCCAAACAAACCAGTTTTTCTCCGCAGCCAAAAGTCATCCTAAATCCGGTCTGAACGACATTTTTGGAACAGACATCGAAACATTCTATAAGAGTGTCGTTTATAGCCAATGAAGATTCATCGGAAATTTCCACTAATTCGACGTTTTTTGTAAAAAGTTCATAATCTAAAGCAAGAAAAGTCAACTGACATATAAGCCGCAACGCATTGCAGACGGAACTATTCCCATATATATGTAAGCTCCCACAGCTTTCTCCATCTTTACTCATATTGATAATACCCCTGATAAGCCATACAGCTCCAAGAATATGGTCTGTATGTGTATGAGTAATGAAAATATGATGTATCTCAGATAATTTGATACCCGATTCATTAATGGCATTGAATATACCATTACCACCTCCGGCATCCACAAGCATAAGTCCACCATGACTCTTAATGACATAGCAGCTATTGTATGAATGTTTGGGGAACGCGCTTCCGGTACCAATCATTATTAGTTCAAAATTCATATTTTATGATTGAGATTTCTAATGTCTATCCGTCTTGCCTTATTATAACACTCAAATATGAAGTAATATATAGAGAACGTACATTACCCTAATATTATTTTACATCGCACTATTGCTAAATTGATGCTTACGATACAAGCAACTTACTGTGGTTGCGTTAAATTCAGCCATAATGTCCCACTAAAAGATCTAATCATTGGCATTCCATAAATCAGCTACACAAAGAAAATGTAAGATGCTTTCAATTATAGTATAGCCTATGATGGATACATGTCCACAACTATCTATACTTATATTTCCAGTCGCTAAAATTAATAACGCGAGTTCGGGATAAGAACTTTATGTTTTTCAACCAAGCAAAAGACATAGAGTATTGGGCGGCCTTTCAAGGTCGCCTGATTTATTTGTACAGTTTGGTGTTAATCCCAAAGGACAAGCTGCCCGTTTGACTCGGGTACCTCAAAGTCAAAGTTCACTTCCGGCTTTGTGGCGAAGAAACAATACGCACCCATTGCCGCAAGCAGGTTCATGAGGAAGTTGTGTACACTACGATGGCGGGAGTGGACGAGCTGCGCCACATTCTTCAGCATGTCGTTTATGTTGTGTCTGATACATTAAGTATATCACACACCTGTTCCATTGTCAGCCAATCTCCTATGCCTTTATTCCGGAGCGATTCATAGAGCTTTATATAGAGTTTATGGAGATAGGCTACTCTGTCAAGCATATCCTTGAAAATCTCCTCCTCTATCTGAATCAATGCCATAAATCATAATGGAGTTTAGTGGTTAAATGGATAGGAGTTAAAAAACAATGATTCGGTAAAAATTACAGAAGTAGTTGAAACTTAAGTTAATATAACGAATTATCAAATACAAATGAATCGCCAAAGCGTTCATTATAAAAACATTAAACAATATGAACGTATTGGCGATTCTCAAAGACTTCACCTTTCGGTGTAAGTCGGTATTTGAAAATACTACAACCAAGA
>NZ_PUED01000028.1 GCF_003024925.1 Paramuribaculum intestinale | reverse complement strand
ATTCAACGGTGTAATGGAGAGCCGATGCCGAGAAGGGTTCCGCTGCCTGGAATTCGAGTCCGCGTCCGGCATGGTTGACCTGCTTCCAGTAGCGGATGTCGGTCTTGGTGCCTGTCTCCTGCGGACGGATGTAGGGGTAGAACTGTTCGTCGACGGTCTGGTCATACACTCCGAGGTCGGCGGCCTGTGTGCGGTCGATATAGTTCTCTATCGGTCCGCGGCCGTAATAGACGATGTGGTCGAAATTCTCCGGCATCTGCATCTGCATTCCGAACCGGAAGAGGTCGCTGACCTTGGCGCCGGGTGTGGCAGTCAGGTGTTCGTTGACAAGCACTGCTCCCTCGTTGTTGACTGTATAGGTCATCTCGAGAGTGGACTGTACTGAGGGCATGTCGTAGAGAGCCTTTATGACGGCGAGTCCGTCGGAATTCTTGTCGGCGGTGAGGCTCTTGAGCTTCATTTCGGGGTTGAGCCATGCGCGGTAGCGGTTCTGGAGGTTTGCTCCGAAA
The DNA here is from genome assembly GCF_003024925.1 of Paramuribaculum intestinale. Lineage (GTDB taxonomy): Bacteria > Bacteroidota > Bacteroidia > Bacteroidales > Muribaculaceae > Paramuribaculum > Paramuribaculum intestinale. The sequence goes on along the minus strand of NZ_PUED01000028.1, from coordinate 19,183 downwards.
TCATTGTCGGTCGGTGCGCGCCAGAAGTTGGGCTTGAGGCACGAGCCGTCGAGTATCATTTCCGTGCCGTCGACATCGTAGCGTGTCATGAAGCCGGTCTGCCGGTTGAAATCGATGCGCACTCCGGGCGCCTCGACCACGATCACTGTGCGGAGATTGTCCTTGATCGTAGGCTGTGTGACAGGTGTGTTGGCCAGTGTGCGGTTGGCTATGGTCAGCTCGGGAGCCTCGTAGGGTCTGATGACGGTCTGCTGGCGGTCGAGCACTGTGCCTGCGTCGATGATGCCTTCACTGTCCTTGGTCTTGACCGCTGTGTTGAGAAGCCATTCGCCCTGATCAGTCACCTTTCCGTAGGGGATAGTGATGCGGGCGTGCTGCTGCGGAGCGGCCTTGAGGTTGTCGATCACGCCTGATCTCACGGGCTGACCGTCGTGGAGCAGCGTCCATTCGAGCACACGGTTGCCGAGGTCGCTGAAGAAGTATTCGTTATAGAGATCAAACTGTCCTTCGGTGCCTTCCACCGGCGTGAGCCATACGTTCTGCATGACGCGTTTTGCCTCGTGTGCGTGGGGATTGAGGCGGCGGTCGGGGTTGACAAGGCCGTTATTGCAGAAGTTGTAGTCGTGGCGCGGGTCATATTCGTTGAAGTCGCCGGCATAGGCGAATATCTCTTTGCCCGACTTGCCTTTCCATCTGGGAGACTGGTCGACGAAGTCCCAGATGAAACCGCCCTGCAGGTTGGGGTATTTGCGGATCACGTCCCAGTATTCCTTGAAGCCGCCTTCGGAGTTGCCCATCGCGTGGGCATACTCACACTGTATCATCGGTTTGGTGCGGTCGGTGCGTTTGCCGTAGTCCTCCATGCCTTTGGGGCTGACATACATGGGGCAGTAGATGTCGGTGTGGTCGGAATATCCGGCACGCTCGTACTGCACCGGGCGGCTCTGGTCCATGGCCTTGACGGCTTTGTAGGCGGTGACGAAGTTCACTCCGTCGCCGGCCTCGTTGCCGAGGCTCCAGAAGATGATGCTGGGGTGGTTGTAGTTGCGTGCCACGTTGCGCTCGTTGCGCTCAATGTGGGGTTTTTCGAACTCGGGGAATTTGGCGAGTGATTTTTCGCCGTAGCCCATGCCGTGGCTCTCGATGTTGGCCTCGGCCACCACGTAGATGCCGTAGCGGTCGCAGAGGTCATACCATTCGTTAGCGTCGGGGTAGTGGCATGTGCGCACGGCGTTGAGGTTGAGTTCCTTCATGATCTTGATGTCCTGAAGCATGCGCTCGCGGCTCACGTAGTATCCGCCGTCGGGATCGAGTTCGTGACGGTCGGCGCCCTTGAAGAGCACAGGCTTGCCGTTGACGAGCACCTGATCGCCTTTGAGCTCGATCTTGCGGAAGCCTACAGCCACGGGTATGGTTTCGTGTCCGCCGGCCAGAGTGGCTTCAAGCCGGTAGAGGCTTGGTGTTTCGGCTGTCCATTTTTCGGGCGCAGCCACTTCCATCACGGCTTTGCCGCTGCCTTTGACGGTGGTATGCGTCACTTCCTTGCCCTGCGGATCGTAGAGCCGCAGGTCGGTGGTGCCGTTGCCCTTGAGCTTGATGTCGACAGTCAGGCGTCCGTCGCGATAGTCGTTGACGAGGTCGGGCACCACGCGGATGTCTTCCACTCGGTTTTTGTCGCGGGCATAGAGATAGCAGTCGCGTCCGACTCCGCTGTAGCGCATGAAGTCCTGGTCCTCGAAATATGTGCCGTCGCTCCATCTCATCACCTGAAAGGCGATGAGATTCTCTTTGCCGGGCACGAGATAGGGGGTGAGGTCGAATTCCTGTTCAAGCTTCGAGTCCTCTCCGTAGCCGACATATCGGCCGTTGACCCAAAGATACATGTTGGACGAAACGGCTCCGAAATGTGCTATGATGTCTTTGCCTTTCCAGTCGGCGGGTATGACGAATGTGCGGCGGTATGATCCTACGTGGTTGTTTTCTGTGGGCACCTTCGGTGGATCGCTCTCAAACTGGTAGTTCCACGGGTATCCGGGGTTGATATACAGCGGATCACCGTAGCCGTTAAGTTCCCATATGGCCGGAACTTCGAGGGTGTCCCATCCCTTGTCGTTGAAGTTTTTGGTGAAGAAGTCGGTGGGGCGCGACGTGTAGTCCTTTACCCAGTTGAATTTCCACGGCCCGTTGAGGGTCATGAAGTTGGATGAGTTTTCCTTGACTCCCGCCTCTGCGGCTTTCTTGCTCTCGTAGGCGAAGTAGGCGCTGTGCATCGGTGCGCGGTTCACTTCGTTGACCTTCTGGTCGTGCCATTCGGTGAAGGTCTGCGCTCCGGCTCCGAGTGTCGCGGCGAAAGCCAGCCCGAGTAATACTGCTTTTTTCATGTGGATTTATCAGGTAGATTAGTTGTTTTCACAAAGGTAGTGAAAATTTATGAGCCGGCAGTCCATTTATGCGGCTGCTTGCTCTTTTTTATGTAACTTTGAGGATTGAAATGTAAACCAGTCATGATAATGGAAAAACCGATATTTATCGCGGCGGCGTTGGCCGTCGCTGTGGGGTCGTCGGCTGTTGCCGCCGCTGCTGCCGTCCCCGACACAGTCGCAGTGGAGACACCGGTGTATTATGTCCCGACGGCGGTGGCTATGCCGGTTATGGTCGATTCGACCGATGTCAGCGCCAAGAGTTTTGATGCGGGATCGCTCCTCAGGAGCATGCCGCGGCTCGATGCTATGGCTCCGGTCGTGGACGCTCCGGCAAGAGATGCGTCGAAAGCCGAGGTGGGGGCGCTCTCTTTCCGGCTCGAAAACCGGTCGTTCGGCAAGGTGCGTCTGACCGTGGAGGGCGCCGACCGCTATCTGCTCACCGTGGACGGCCGCAAAACAGCCGCCGGCGAGGAGCTGCAGCTGTCGCCCGCCACCCATCGGGTGGAGCTTGCATGGCTGCGTGTGCCGGGCGATACGGCCGGAGTGCCTAAAGTGGGCTATGTCACGGCCACACCCGAGCGCTTCAGCGTCAGAAACGACGGCAAGCGCATGTACACTTTGGAGGATGTGCTGAGCGGCCGTCGTGTGAGGTCGGTCAGTGTGGCTCCGTCGGGGCAGTATCTTCTGTCCAGATATGAGGAGGCGCGTCCCGACGGTACGGTGGAGCGTTATTCGCTGCTCTCCGGTCCGAAGGGTTTCGTGCGCGGCCGGCGCGAGCGCGCCGACGTGGCGTGGATGCCGGTCACCGACCGATATTACTATACGGCCGAGGGAACGACTGGGCGCGAACTGCGTGCCGTCGACGCCGCATCGGGCGAGGAGAGCATACTGGCCACCGGTCTGCCTCAGGGTTATTTCACGATCGCTCCCGACGAGCGCACACTGATCTTTTACGTGGCCGAAGAGGGGCATAAGGAGAATCCCGACGTGTATCGCATCTCGGAGCCTGAGGACCGTCAGCCCGGCTGGCGCACACGCCATCAGCTTGCGGCCTACGATCTCGCCACAGGAATAATGCGTCCGCTGACTTTCGGACATACCGCCGCCCAGCTTCTCGACATAAGCGGCGATTCGCGCGAACTGCTCGTGCGCCTGTCGCGCAGCCGGCTGGAGAAGCGTCCTACCACGGTGTCGACCATAGCCATACTGAATCTCGACGACATGAGCCTTGACACCATAGTGGCCGACGACGGATTTATCGGCACGGCCATATTCTCGCCCGACGCCTCGCAGGTGGCGATCACCGGTTCGCCGGAGGCACTCGGCGGCATAGGCAACTGTGTGCCGCAGGGGCGTGTGCCTTCTATGGTAGACAATCAGCTCTATGTATATTCGCGTGGCGACCGCAGTTTCCGGGCAATGACACGCGATTTTGACCCGAGCGTGGAGAGCGTGGAGTGGAGCCGTGCCGACGGCAAGGTGTATTTCACCGCCGAAAACCGCGACATGAAGAGCCTCTACCGCATGGATCCGAAGTCGGGACGGATAGCGATGATAGCGCTTCCTGAGGAGATGATCGGATCATTCTCTGTTCCGGCAAAGGGTGCTATGGCTGCGTTTACGGGGCATGGGGCGCAGAATCCCGACCGTCTTTACCGTCTGGATCTCCGCAAGGATGCGGCCTCGCTGCTCGACGAGCCTATGGCCGAGCGGCTTGCCGACGTGGAGCTTGGCGAATTCCACCCCTGGAGTTTCGTGAACTCGCGCGGCGACAGCATTCATGGCCGCTACTATCTGCCCCCGTCGTTCGATCCGTCGCGCAAATACCCGATGATCGTCAACTATTACGGCGGTTGCTCGCCTACGGGACGCGATTTCGAGAGCCGTTATCCCCATAATGCCTACACTCAGCTCGGCTACGTGGTCTATGTGCTCAATCCGAGCGGAGCGGCCGGCTTCGGTCAGGAGTTTTCGTCGCGCCATGTGAATACCGCCGGTCAGGGTGTGGCCGAGGATATTATCGAGGGCACGAAGAAGTTCTGCGGCGAGCATCCGTGGGTCGATTCGTCGAAAATCGGCTGTATCGGTGCTTCCTACGGCGGCTTCATGACGCAGTATCTGCAGACCGTCACCGACATTTTCGCCGCGGCGATATCCCACGCGGGCATCAGCGACCACACGAGCTACTGGGGTGAAGGCTACTGGGGCTACTCCTACAGCGAGGTGTCGATGGGAGGTTCGTATCCGTGGACGCGCAAGGATCTGTATGTCGACCAAAGCCCTCTTTTCAGAGCCGACAAGATCCACACTCCGCTGCTTTTCCTCCACGGCGACAAGGATGTGAATGTGCCTGTCGGAGAGAGCATACAGATGTTTACGGCGCTCAAACTTCTTGGCCGTCCTACGGCTTTCGTGGCAGTCAAGGATCAGGATCATCACATACTCGACTACGACAAGCGCCGCCGCTGGCAGGATACTATCTTCGCATGGTTTGCCCGCTGGCTTCAGGACGATCCGGAATGGTGGGACACACTCTATCCGGCAGTCCCCGGCGAGTGATCCACCGGCATAAAGCATAACAAAGGCCCTGCGTCCATGAATAGGTCAGTGACGCAGGGCCTTGTGTTATGATGGGCAGATGGGAGCGGGTGGGTGCGGCCGGTCGGAGATCAGAATGTGAGCGATGCGCCTATTTCTAGGCGGCGGAGCGATGCGTCGATAATCCAGTCGCCTCGGCCGAGGCATCCCGGCGCTTCTCCTTTGTAAAAACGGTGCGAATCGTTGAAGCCAAGAAAGAGATAACGCAGTTTAATATCTACAGGACTCTTTGGAATACGGTATGCGAAGCACGGCGTCACTCCTGCTTCTGTCATATTGCTTGAGCCGTGCCAACCGTTATCTTTATCCCCTTCAAAAAAGTTGTATAGTATATGAGCTTCCGCGATTAAACGGAATCCTCGTGGAAACCTCAAAAAGCTCCATTCGCCATATACGCCTATGCCGGAATAATGCTCGTTCTCATCGTTTTGCCCTTCATAGCGATACAGCAGGCCAGCTTCCCAGGCGGAATTGAAACGATATCCTATCCGGGGTGTGATTACAGGATGGTAATCGTCACTTTCCCAATATCCACCGTAAGTGATCTTTTTATGATAATGGCTGCAGCCGAAAAATGCAGAGGCCGTAATGCCACGGTCGTCGCCGAAGTCGATAGCCTTAATTTGGCAGAGGGTGCAGACGACAATTACAGTTAAAGTTATGATTCTTTTCATTGCGCGTTCTTATGGATTTGAAATCGTTTATAGAGGCCGGATGTACAATGTGACTCGGTGGTCTTTATAGTTACGGCTTTCTCCATTGTCTAAATTTATCTTTATATTGGTATCGTCGAAATATGCGTCATATAACCCCTTAGCTCCCCAGTTGTAGTGGAAACGTAAAGGTGTGTATGATGTTTGAGTGTATTTCTTGTATGCTTCGATCATAAGATCTGGAATGATAGAGGCTTCCGGACGATAGTCAATCGTCATGACACGGATTTCATATCCGTTCTGTCCACGCTCATATCCGTCACATACCCAGGCGTGTGCTTTATTCGCAGTGTAGTCTTGTCCGCAAATAAATACAGGAAATCTTTTTGACACTTCCTTGAGGACGCCTTCCGTGTCGTAATTCTGATATGTCACTTTATATCCATTCCTTTCAAGATATGCCTTTGCATCGAGGTTGTCGCAGGGAGTTCCATTAGGGGAAAAGACTGCTCCCATGTTGTCGCCTAAATGATACAGGAATCTTTCGGTAGCATCACAAAAGCCGTTATCCTGAATCTCATTCCAGTTGAAGGATGACGGATACTTGTGAAAATACATGATTTGGCCGACAGCTATTGTTGAACAGCCCAAAGGCCATGCGTTTGGTACATACATGTTGAAAGGAATATCCTGATGCCATTTTGTCGTTAGTAATTGTGTCCGAGTATACTGGCTTATTTCTCTGCGCAGAACGATGGTGGAGCTTTCTATGGATCCGTAGTTTGCGTTTCCCCATTGCAGCAGCTGCGACTGGATTTCGCTCTTGATCATTGGCGATAGGTTGGCATATTCCGAAGTTCTCATATAATCTTCGTAGAGATATACCGTGAGATTGGAATCCATTGACCATCGGGCAAGGCTGTCGTAATAGACCTGCGGCTTGTCGGGCGCTCCGCTTCTCGAATCCGATATGAGCTCTTTCTTATCCGTGTCAAGGGAGGTCCATAGCGATGCAATCGATGCTTTCACCTCGGGGTCGAATGAATCGGCATGGCTGATCTTGAATTTCTGCTCTGCGATCCAGATGTTTACCGGATGGTCGGGCGAGATGTTGTTGATGTCGAAATTGCCGTGGTCGCTTTCTGCGATAACCGGGAGATAGTCCTTTGATGCTGACACTATGACAAAGCCCCGGTTATTGGCAAAGTTGACGATATACATCTGTGCGATTCCTAGACTGTCGGTCAGACTTTCGACGGATTTGATCTCTGTTTCGGCAGCTCGAGAACCCTGCGGAGCGAGTTGGGTCAGGGCAATCTGCATAGCCTTGGCTTCCGTGACTATGGATGACGTGTCAGGGACGATCGTGGTGATTGGTGTACGAGACGGTTCTTCTACGGTAGGGGGCGGCTCGGAGATGCTGTCATTGCAAGAAAACAGCAGGGTGGCGGTGGATAAGGCCACGAGGATATTGGTTTTCATGATCGGTTGGTTTTTCTTGATTGTTAACGGACGTTTGCAAATGTATTAATATAAAATCAGAAAAACAAAGCGAAAAGAAGTTAAAGAAGTGTGGTGTCGTGTTTTTTACACAAAAAAGTGGTTGCAAGGATTCGTCCCGCAGGCTTATAGAGGTTGCCGACGGGTGTTAAGGCTGCTGCTTACGATGCGATAAAAAGGGGTGGAGTCAGGGATGGGACTGGAGCTCGCGGATGGCGCGGATTATGGCGGTGGTGGTGGCGCGGTCGATGACGCGCTCGCGGTTGCCGGGAAAATGGAATGTGTCGGCCCATAGTCCCCAGGGGGTGGCTACGGCGATGCAGACGGTTCCGACCGGTTTTCCTGGCACAGCCCCGCCGGGGCCGGCAATGCCGCTTGTGGCCAGAGCGATGTCGCATCCGAGAGCTTTGCGTGCGCCCGAAGCCATCTCTTTGACTACGGGGATGCTTACTGCGCCGTGGGCTTCGAGCGATGCCTCGCTGACTTCGAGCAGACGCCGTTTCACGTCGTTGGAGTATGACACGACTCCTCCGAGCATGGCTGCGGAGCTGCCCGGCTCGGCAGTGATCGTGTGGGCAATGTTGCCTCCTGTGCAGCTTTCGGCGGTGCCTACAGTCAGATGGCGTTCGACAAGCATGTCGAGCAGGCATCGTGCGGGAGTGATGTCGCCGCGACACATAAGGTTGCCGGCAGCAAGTAGGGCGAGTTCGTCGGCAAGGCGGTCGATCTCCTTTTTCAGAAATCCGGCATCGGTGTGGCGTCCGTCGATACGCAGCCTGACCACTCCGGGCTTGGGAAGATATGCCAGATGGGCGTAGGGCGGAAGCGCGCTCTCCCAGGGGGCGAGGCGTGTGGCCAGCGCCGATTCCGAAATGTCGGCCAAGACGAGGGTGCGGTGTTCGATATGGTCGGGCGAGGGGAATCGCTGAAGGAGCATCGGCATTACTGCCGACGAGAACATCTCGCGGGTTTCAAACGGCACTCCGGGCATCGCCACGAGTATATGGCCGTCGGTGCGTTCAAACCACATCAGGGGGGCTGTGCCGACGCGGTTCTGGATCACGCGGCATGATGTGGGCACGATGGCCTGTGCTGCTGTGAGATCGTTGAGTTTCAGTCCGCGGCGTTCCACTACTTCACGCACATTGGCCAGCACGTCGGGATCCTCGCGCAGTTCTCCGCCGAAAATGTCGGTGAGCACGGCTTTGGTGATGTCGTCTTTGGTTGGTCCGAGTCCGCCGGTGGTGAGTACCACCGGTGTGGAGTCGAGTGCACGGCCGACAGCTTCGCGAATGGCTTCGCGGTCGTCGGCCACTGTCATCACCTGCTCCACTTCCCATCCGTGGGGAGCCATGAGCCGGGCAATCATGCCGCTGTTGGTGTCGGTGACCTGTCCGATGAGAAGTTCGTCGCCGATAACGATAATGGTAGTTTTCATTGCTGTGTGGTTGATGTTTCCGACTTTCAGGCGTGTGATATGTGATGGTGTCAGACGGTGACGCGTGCGAACGGGGCTTCGGAGTAGGAGCAGAAATCCTTGTCGAGATACTTGAAATGTCCGGCTATGGCTACCATGGCGGCGTTGTCGGTGGTGAAGGCGCGCTGCGGTATGAAGGCTTCTACTCCCTCTTCGCGGCAGAGCTGCGCGACGGCCTCGCGCACTCCCGAATTGGCCGAGACGCCTCCGCCGATGGCCACGGTGGCCACGCGTGTCTGCCGGATGGCTTTGCGTAGCTTGTCGATGAGTATCTCTATGATGGTGTGCTGGAGCGATGCGGCCAGGTCGGCCTTGTTGGCCTCGATGAATCCGGGGTCGCCGGCGAGGGCGTAGCGGAGTGTGTAGAGAAACGATGTCTTCAGTCCGCTGAAACTGTAGTCGAGTCCGGCGATGTGTGGTCGGGCGAACCGGAAACGCAGGGGATCGCCCTGCGCCGCGAGCCGGTCGATGTGGGGGCCTCCTGGATAGGGGAGTCCCATCACTTTGGCGCACTTGTCGAATGCCTCTCCGGCGGCGTCGTCGATGGTCTGTCCGAGTATCTCCATGTCGGAGTGTGAACGGACGAGTATTATCTGGCTGTTGCCACCCGATACGAGCAGGCACAGATAGGGGAACTGCGGGACGCGGTCGTCGGGATTGTTGCGGATGAAGTGTGACAGCACGTGGGCGTGGAGATGGTTCACGTCGATGATCGGTATGCGGAGTCCGAGCGACATCCCTTTGGCGAACGATGTGCCGACGAGGAGCGATCCGAGCAGCCCGGGGCCGCGGGTGAACGCGATGGCCGAGAGGTCGGAGGGGCGGAGCGATGCCCGGCGGAGCGCGGCGTCGACCACCGGAACGATGTTTTGCTGATGGGCGCGCGAGGCCAGTTCGGGCACTACGCCGCCATATTCCTCATGGACGCTCTGGGAGGCTATGACGTTGGAGAGCAGGAGGCCGTCGGATATGATGGCCGCCGAGGTGTCGTCGCACGACGATTCGATGCCCAATATGTTGATGCTCATAAGTGGTAGAAGTGATTCGTTGTTTCTTCGGTGCAAAGTTAGCTTTTTGGCGTCAATGCGACAAATGCGCGCTGACATGGATGCGTGTCGGAGTTAATTTTGCAGTCGTTATGGAAATGCTGAGATGTATATTTGTGGCGGTTTTGGCCGCGGCTGCGGGTTTCGTGGCCGGAGTGAGTGTGGGGTGTAAGGAGAGTGCCGCGGGCGTGTGCCGGACGGTCGAGGTGGTGCGTGACACGGTGACGGTGCGCGACACAATTGTCGTGGAGCGGCCTGTGGCGGTGGAGCGCCGCGTGACCGACACGATAATGGTGCGTGTGGCGGCGACTGATACGTGTGCGGCGTTGACGGACAGCGTCGACGTGCTTCTTCGGGCCGAGAGCGTGCGTTATGCCGGCGACCGCTATGAGGCATGGGTGAGCGGTTACCGCCCGCGGCTCGACAGTCTGCGCATCTATGGCGAGGATCGTGTGGTGAACAGTGTCGTGGCTGTTCCGGCTACAGGCCGGCGTCGCCGCTGGGGTGTAGGCGTGGCGGCGGGGGTGGCTCTGACTCCGTCGGGCGTCGGGCCGGGAGTAGTGGTAGGGGTCACTTATTCGCTCTGACCGGCAAAGGCTTTCAGGCGCGCGATCTCTTCGGACCAGAGCGATGTGTCGGGTGTTTCGAGTATCAGCGGTATGCCGTCAAACCGCTGATCGGCCATCAGACGGCTGAAGAAGTCGATGCCTATGGCTCCGAGTCCGAGCGATTCGTGCCGGTCGACGCGCGATCCGAGTCCGCGCTTGGAGTCGTTGATATGCATGGCGCTCAGATAGGCCAGCCCGACGGTGTCGTCAAATTCCCGCCATGTGGCCTCGTAGCCTTCGGGGGTGGCAAGATCGTAGCCTGCGGCGAAGGCGTGGCAGGTGTCGATACACACTCCGATGCGGGTCTTGTCGGTCACGCGGTCGATGATCCTGGCGAGCTGTGAGAATGAGAATCCGAGGTTGGTGCCTTGCCCGGCGGTGTTTTCTATGACGGCTTTCACTCCCTGAGTGCGGTCGAGGGTGAGGTTGATGGAGTCGGCGATGCGGTCGAGGCAGTCGTCGGTCGTAATGGCTTTGAGGTGGCTTCCTGGATGGAAGTTGAGCATTGTCAGTCCGAGCTGTTCGCAGCGTTTCATTTCGTCGAGAAATGCCTCGCGGCTCTTTTCGAGTTTTTCGGGATCGGGTGCGCCGAGATTGATCAGATAGCTGTCGTGGGGCAGTATGGCGTCGGGTGTGAATCCGAGTCTGAGGCAATTGTCTTTGAATGCCTGAGCCTCGGCCTCTTTGATGGCCGGCGATGTCCATCGCGACGGATTGCGGGTGAACAATGCGAATGCGTTGGCTCCTATGGCCGCGGCGTTGACCGGGGCGCTGCTTACGCCCTTTTCGGCAGATACGTGTGCTCCTATCAGTTTCATGCGGCAAATGTAGGAAAAAATCGCGAGAAACTCCGTCAGTCATGCGATAAACAAACATTCGGCGGAACATCCGGCACGGTTTCCGGCGCGGAGGATGAAATAATGACGTGGCGTGCGGGCGAACCACCTGCGCTGCGGTATTGTTGTAATGGGGTAAACAAGTAACTCCGGATATATTATGAATATCAAGAAACTAATGCTGTCGACGCTCGCTGTGGCTGCAGCTGCCGTGGCTTCGACGCCGCAGGCCGAAGCCTGTTCACGTGTTTTGTACCGTGGCGACTCCACGCTGCTGATCGTGGGCCGTTCGCTCGACTGGAAGACGCCTATCCCGACAAATCTGTATGTGTATCCGCGCGGCATGGCCAAGCAGGGGAGTCCGGCTCCCAATGCCGTGAAGTGGACGTCGAAATACGGTGCGGTTTATGCCGTGGGCTATGACGGCGGCATCACCGAGGGAATGAACGAGAAGGGTCTGGTGATAAACGGCCTGTTCTGCAAGGGAACGGTCTACAGCAATGATTCGGTCAGCGGACGTCCGCCGATGTCTCTGGCCATGTTCATCGGCTGGCTTCTCGACATGAACGCCACTACGCCCGAGGTGGTGAAGGTGTTGCGCGAGCAGAATTTCGATCTGTCGGGGGCTTCGTTTGACGGAGGCACGACCTCTACGCTCCATTGGGGTATCACCGACGCCGAGGGACGGAGCGCGATCCTTGAGTTTGACCACGGCAATGTGCGTGTGTATGAAGGCACCGACATGCCGGTGATGACCAATGATCCGCCTTATCCGCAGATGATGGCCATAGAGGATTACTGGGAAAAGGTGGGTGGCGCCAACATGCTTCCGGGCACAGTGAAGAGTCCCGACCGTTTTGTGCGCGGCACGTTTTTTGCAAATCATGTGGAGCGTACCGACGACCGCCGTATCGGTCTGACGATAATCAGGAGCATCCTGATGAATGTGTCGGTGCCCTATCAGTACACGGTCGAAGCGGAGCCCAACGTATCGTCGACGCAGTGGCGGTCGTTTGCCAATCTGACCGACAGGCTGTATTATTTCGACATTGTGACCAATCCGGGTCTGGTATATGTGGATCTCGGCAAGATGGATCTCCGTGCCGGTCAGCCCGTCAGGAAGCTTGATACTTCCACGCTTGGCGATGCCGCCGGTGAGGTGAATTCGATGATGAAGGTGTCGGAGGGATTCAAGCCGATGTATTGAACCGATTTTTTCTTCCGAACGATACTGCAGGGGGCTGCGCCGCATGGCGTGGCTCCTTATTCCAGATCAGGGCGGTCAGAGAGTGTAGACTGTGGCCCGGATCTGATCGGCTATGGTCTGCGGCCGGCCTCCGGCGATGCTTTCGGGGGTGATGGGGTGTCCGATGCGGATCTCGAAGTGCGATCCGCGGTGGCGGAACACTTCGCGCGGGAGCAGCGCCATCTCAATGTTGAGCTTCAGGCCTGATCGCTGGCGCAGCCGTGCGAACCGGTAGAATGAGGGAGAGTTGATGCCGGAGAATCTGACGGGCACTATGGTGCGTCCGCTGCGCAGGGCGCGGTTGACGAATGTCGGACGCCAGCGGAGGTCGGCGATCGTGCCGCCGGGCAACTGGCGTGAGCATAGTCCGGCGGGAAACATTATCACCGGCCGGTCGGATGCGAACGCTCTGTCGACGGCCTCGGATGCTTCGCGCGACTGTGCGCCATGTTTGTTTATGGGCAGGAATACTCCTGCAAGGGGAGTTATGGCCATGAGCAGGTCGTTGACCATCACTATTGGCTGGCATCCGTAGCGGCGGGCCGCCCAGTCGATCAGTGTTATGCCGTCGAGTCCTCCGAGAGGATGGTTGGAGGCTATGATGACGCGTGTGGTGTCGGGCAGACGCTGCTCTGCTGTGGTTGTGTAGCTGACACTGAGGTGGTCGAGGGCTGCGTGGCAGAACTCCGCTCCGCGCAGGTGGCCGGCATGGTCGAGCACTTCGTTCATCTCCCGCTGGCATATAAGGCGCTCGAGCCAGGCGATCAGCCGCCGTGGAATCCAGCGCATACGCCGGTCGCCGAGGCGGCTTCGCAGCACTCTCTCCAGATCTATCCGCAGGCGGTCGTCGGTCATGGGGCTTTGACGTTTTTATTGTGTTGACGGAGTATTTCGGGGGCGCGTCGTGCAAATTCGATCCTTTGCTCTTCGGCCTCCTGGTCGTCGTGGATCGGCCGGTCGGCTCTGACCACTCTGAAAGGCTCTCCGGGACGCGAGGGGGTGACGGTAAAGAGCAGATGACTTTCGGCACGGTCGATGTAGGGACGTCCGAGCCTGTCGCGCCGGAGCGTCACGCTGACGGCTGCTCCTCCGCGGGTGTCGGGTGTGCGCATGGCCGACAGGAAGTTGCCGAGCGAGTAGACGGTAAGATGCCGGCGTCCGGCTGAGTCGGCGGCCATTTCGGCCGGCTGTATGACGTGGGGATGCGATCCGATGACCATATCGGCTCCGGCGCGGTGTATGCGGCTGCCGGTGTCGCGCTGCGACTGTTCGGGCAGCATCCGGTATTCCACTCCCCAGTGGATGCAAACGGCCACGAGTTCGACTCCCCGGCTGCGCGCGCGGGCTATGTCGGCTTCGATGAGGCTGACGTCGATAGGGTCAACTGCCACGGCGGCTCCGTGACGGATGCCGTTGGTGCCGTAGGTGTAGTTGAGAAATCCGATGCGGAATCCGTTGACGTCGGCTATATGCAGCGCCAGAGAGTCGCGGACGGAGGCGGGGCTGTAGGTGCCGATATGCGGCATCGCGAGGGAGTCGAGCACGGCTATGGTGCGCTGCAGTCCGCGGTCGCGCCGGTCGAGGCAGTGGTTGTTGGCGGTGAGTGTTAGATCAAATCCGGCGTCGCGCAGCGCCTGTGCATAGGAGTCGGGCGCGCTGAACATCGGGTAGCCCGTATATGGCTCTCCGCCGAGCGGTGCTTCGAGATTGACCACGGCATAGTCGGCTTCGCTCACCCACCGGCGTATGGAGTCGAAGCAGGCGTCGAAGCTGTGTGTGCCGTCGGGCTGCAGTGCGGCGTCGATCTGCCGCTGGTGCATCATGGCGTCGCCCACAAAGAGCAGCTCCGCCTCTTCGGGGGCGCAGAGCAGCCATGCGAGCGATACGAGCAGCCCGATCATAGGTCAAGCGAAGGTGTGGTGTGGAGGTCAGTCGTAGATCTCGTGGCGTGCGGCCAGCAGGGTGTTCTGCATCAGCGAGCAGATAGTCATGGGGCCTACACCTCCGGGCACGGGTGTGATCCAGGAGCAGATCGGAGCGACGTTTTCGAAGTCGACGTCGCCGCAGAGTCGGAATCCGCTCTTGCGCGAGGGGTCGGGCACGCGTGTGGTGCCTACGTCGATGATGACGGCTCCGGGTTTTACCATGTCGGCTGTGACGAAACCTGGCTGTCCGAGCGCGGCGATGATAATGTCGGCGCGGCGGGTGTGCTCTTTAAGGTCGCGTGTGGCCGAATGGCAGACGGTGACGGTGCAGTCGCCGGGGTTGTGTTTCTGCATGAGCAGCTGTGCCACAGGCTTGCCTACGATGTTGCTGCGTCCGAGCACCACGCATTCGGCGCCTTTGGTGGGTATGCCGTGACGTCCGAGAAGCTCAACGATGCCGGCGGGTGTGGCGGGCAGGAAGCAGGGGAGTCCGATCGACATGCGTCCTACGTTGACGGGATGAAATCCGTCGACATCCTTTCGGTAGTCTATGGCCTGTATGACGCGCTGTTCGGATATATGGCGCGGCAGCGGCAGCTGCACGATGAATCCGTCGACGTCAGCGTCGGCGTTGAGCCGTGCTATAGCTTCGAGGAGCTGGGTCTCTTCCACCGTGTCCTCAAAGCGTATGAGCGTGGAGCGGAATCCGCAGCGCTCGCAGGCTTTCACCTTGTTGGCAACGTATGTTTCGGAGCCGCCGTCGTGTCCTACCAGTATGGCTGCGAGGTGGGGTCGTTTGCGGCCCTCGGCCACCATCTGCTCCACTGTGGCCGCTATCTCGGCCTTGATTGCTTCGGCTGTCGCCTTTCCGTCGATAAGTTTCATCTATTGTATGTGTCGGTTGATATTCTTTCGGTTGGTGTGGCCGGTGTGTGCGATTTCAGCGCCGGCGCATCTGCCTCATCATCTTCATGGGGTTTTTCATGCTCGTGGCGGCCTTCATCATCTTGCGGGTGTCGTCAAACTGCTTGAGCAGGCGGTTGACCTCCTGAACCGTAGTGCCTGATCCCTTGGCAATGCGCTGACGCCGGCTGCCGTTGATGATCTCCGGATGCTGGCGCTCATAGCGTGTCATGGAGCTGATGATGGCCTCCACGCCCTTGAAGGCGTTGTCGTCGATGTCGATGTCCTTGATCATCTTGCCCACTCCGGGTATCATCGATGCGAGATCCTTGATGTTGCCCATCTTTTTGATCTGCTGTATCTGCGCCATGAAGTCCTCCAGATTGAACTGGTTTTTGGCTATCTTCTTCTGCAGTTCGCGCGCCTCTTTCTCGTCGATGGCCTTCTGGGCTTTTTCCACGAGCGATACGATGTCGCCCATGCCCAGTATGCGGTCGGCCATTCGTGCGGGGTGGAAATAGTCGAGTGCATCGAGTTTTTCGCCCGTTCCGACGAATTTGATGGGCTTTGTCACTACTGTGCGTATCGACAGCGCCGCGCCGCCGCGGGTGTCGCCGTCGAGCTTGGTGAGCACCACTCCGTCGAAGTCGAGGCGGTCGTTGAATTCCTTGGCTGTGTTGACGGCGTCCTGACCGGTCATGGCGTCAACCACAAAGAGTGTTTCCTGCGGCTTGACGGCTTTTTTGATGGCTTCGATCTCGTCCATCATCTCCTCGTCGACGGCGAGTCGGCCGGCGGTGTCGACGATCACGAGGTCAAAGTGGTTCTGTCTGGCATATTGAATGGCGTTGGATGCGATCTCCACGGGGTTGCGGTTGCCCTCCTCGGTGTAGACGGGCACCTCGATCTGCTCGCCGAGCACTTTGAGCTGGTCGATGGCGGCGGGACGGTAGACGTCGCAGGCCACGAGCAGCGGGCGTTTGGCTTTCTCGCTCTTGAGCTTGCGGGCGAGTTTGCCTGAGAAAGTGGTCTTACCCGATCCCTGCAGACCCGACATGAGTATGACGGCGGGCTGTCCCTGCACGTTGATCTGTGCGGTTTCGCCGCCCATGAGTTCGGTCAGCTCGTCGTGGACGATCTTTACCATCATCTCGTTGGGCTTGACGGCATTGAGCACGTCGCGTCCGAGCGCCTTGGTCTTTACGGTGTCGGTAAACTGTTTGGCTACCTTATAGTTTACGTCGGCGTCGAGCAGAGCCCTGCGCACGTCCTTGAGCGTTTCCGCTACGTTGATTTCTGTGATTTTGCCTTGACCCTTCAGAAGCTTGAAGCTGCGTTCGAGTCGTTCGCTTAGGTTCTCAAACATGCGAGTGTACGGGGTGGGTTATGGTTAGTTGATGAGTCGGTTGGTGTCGGTGTCGGGAAATACCACCTTGGGCTTCCATGTGCGTGCCTCTTCGGGAGTCATGGCGGCGTAGCTCATGATTATGACTATATCGCCTCGGTGCACCTTGCGTGCGGCCGCTCCGTTGAGACATATGGTGCCTGATCCGGGTTCTCCTTCTATGACGTAGGTGTCGAAACGCTCGCCGTTGTTGTTGTCGACGATGTAGACTCTTTCGCCTGCTATTATTCCGGCCGCGTCCATCAGTTGGCGGTCGATGGTGATAGATCCGATGTAGTCGAGATTGGCCTCGGTCACTCTCACTCTGTGGATCTTTGATTTCAATACTTCGATTGTCATCTTGCGGGTATGATATGCCTCAGCTCCGGTGGCTGAGGGTGTATTTTATGTTGTCGATGAGTCTGACGTCGCCACACCATACGGTGACGCATCCTACGGCTTCAGCCTTGTCGGAGGGCCACTCGCCGAGGGGCTGCATGGTCAGCGGGTCGACGATCTCGTAGTATTCCACCTCCATTCCGGGGAAGGAGTTGATGGTGTCGGTGACATGTTCCACTGTCTGGCGGAGCGAGTGTCCGTCGGCCGCATAGGCGAGGCTGGCTTCAAGGGCGCGGTGTATTTCGGGGGCTATGGCGCGCTGCTCGGGAGTGAGCCTGACGTTGCGGCTCGAGAGTGCGAGTCCGTCGGGCTCGCGGCATATCGGGCAGTCGACTATCTCCACCGGGAGTTTTTCGATCTCCACCATGCGGCGTATGACGGCTATCTGCTGGAAGTCTTTCTCTCCGAAATAGGCTCTGTCGGGGGAGGCCATGACCATGAGGCGGCTCACCACCTGAGCCACGCCGTTGAAATGACCGGGACGCATGGCTCCCTCCATCACCTGTGCGACGGGGCCGAGGTCGAACACCCGTGTGTCGGGCTCGGGATACATCTCTTCGACTGTGGGGATGAAGGCCACGTCGACGCCGGCGGCTTCGAGCAGACGGCAGTCGGCCTCCTCGGTGCGAGGGTATGTGCGAAGGTCGTCGGGGTTGTTGAACTGTGTGGGATTGACAAACACGCTGACCACGGTGAATCCGTTCTCTTTCATCGAACGGTCGACGAGCGACATGTGTCCCGCATGGAGAGCGCCCATTGTGGGCACCAGTCCTATGGATCTGTTTTTGCTGCGTGCGTCGGCCACGGCTTTGTGCAGTCCGCGCACTGTGCGTATGATTTCCATCTGGATATCTGCTTTCAATATTGATGACGCAAAGTTACGAAATTCCCGCCACACTACAAAAAATCGGTCTATGCCCGCGGTGTCGGAATAAATAGCTACCTTTGCGGGTATGGAACAGGAATATCCTTCGCCGCTGCTTGAAGCGGCTGTGGCCCGGCTGTCGAGTCTGCCGGGGATAGGCCGACGCACGGCTCTGCGTCTGGCTCTGCATCTGCTGCGGCGCGATGTGTCGGAGGCTGTCGCGCTCGGTCAGGCTATAATGGATCTGCGTCGCGACATACGCTACTGCTCTGTGTGTCACAATATATCAGACGACGAGGTGTGTCCGATATGCTCGTCGGCCGGACGCGACCGTTCGACGGTGTGCGTGGTGGAGAATGTGCGCGACGTGATGTCGGTGGAGCGCACGGGGCAGTACAACGGACTGTATCATGTGCTCGGAGGGGTCATATCGCCGGTCGACGGTATCGGCCCCGATATGCTCGAGATCGACTCGCTTGTGGAGAGGGTCAGAGCCGGAGGTATCGGGGAGGTGATACTCGCTCTGCCGGCCACGATGGAGGGAGATACGACCGATTTCTATATCTACCGCAGGCTGGAGGGTGTGGCCGGACTGCGGGTGACACAGCTTGCGAGAGGCATGGCCGTGGGCAACGATATCGAGTACACCGACGAGCTTACGCTCGGGCGTTCGCTGCTTCAGCGCACCCCTTTCGGTGTCTGATCAGAAGTCGGCAAGGGTGTAGATCTCGCGGGTGTCGTCGGCGCGCAGACGCAGGTAGCCTCCTATCTCCTCGCCCTTGTTTTCGTGAAGCTTGGCCACGAGCAGATCTATGTCGGGGTGTTCCACCCCAAGGGCGGCGAAGCTGACAGGCAGACCGATGGAGGTGTAGAATGCTTTCAGGCGGCCAATGCCTTCAAGGGCGGCGCTGGTGTCGTCGGGGTCGTTGACGTCAAACACACGGCGTCCGAACTGTGCTATTTTGCCGGGGCTGCGCATGGCCATGAATGTCATCCAGGCTGGAAACACTACGGCAAGGCCTGCGCCGTGGGTGACTCCGTAGACAGCCGAGATCTCGTGTTCCATGGCGTGGCTGGTCCAGTCCTCGCGGCGTCCGGTGCCGCAGATGCCGTTGTGGGCAAGTGTTCCCGCCCACATGATATTGGCTCGTGCCTCGTAGTCGTCGGGTCGGCTCATAGCTTTGGTCGCTTCCTCTATGATGGCCTTGAGCAGTCCCTCGGCAAGGCGGTCGGTCACCTCGCAGTCGGGCGTGGGTGTGAAATATCGTTCCATTATGTGAGCCATCATGTCGGCAATGCCGGCGGCGGTCTGGCATGGGG
>NZ_PUED01000279.1 GCF_003024925.1 Paramuribaculum intestinale | reverse complement strand
CAGTTGTTTATCGCTGAATTTTATAAGGATTCTTCCAGCACAACCCCAGTATTCAGAGCCGGAATACGCATTATCGACACATCGGATGACTATCAAGTTATCTGCTTCATTTCTTCTACACAAAAGGATGTTGATACCGGTAGCCCTGTAACAGTCAAGGCGAAGATAGTTCGCTTCCTGCCCGATGGCTCAAATCAAGAAATCACGCCAACTGGTGTAAAATGGCGAATGGATGTGATGGATAGGAAAACATGGTCAGTCGTCAAGACTGCAAATGCCAACACAATTCAAGTCACCACAACCGAAACCGACCGTAATGGTGAAATGGGTGATGTTGAAGTCGTGGCAGAAGCAGAGTGGAATTAACACTAACAACTTAATACAAACGCAATAATATGGCTAAAAAGAATCTTGGAAACGCCACACTTGTGCCTTCTATTCAGAAGAATAACGGTGTGATGGTTGAGGTAAATGGTTCTGTCCGCAGAATCACCCTTGACAACTTTATGAACTCAATGAACACCGATGACGAGCAGTTGCTTCGTCAGATAGCATGGGGTGTTCCTATTAAGCAAGGCACCAGCAGTCCAGAATGGGGCGTTATCGGTAATACCGGTATGTGGAACGAATACAAGTCTATGGTCGGTCGCTATCTCGTTACCAACGATGGTAAAGCTGCCAAACTTTCGCCCGTCAACTCAGGTGTCTTTGCTGACGGAACTACCCTTGATGAAACAAAGGGTCATGTGATGGTCATTGCTCCCCGGCTTTACTACACAGTTAAGCGTGATGCCGCGTCTGGGGTTGATTACCTTTGGATGTCGATGCTTCCAATCGGAGGGCATTTCATCGGTGATGCGGACGGAGGTGATTACATCTGCGTAGGCGCATATAAGGCTTCGCTTGCAGGAGCAGCATTGACTTCTCGTTCAGGAGTAAGACCCGCTGGTTCGCGTACAATCTCGCAGTTCTGGACTGATGCACAGGTAAACGGAAAGAACTGGGGTCTTGTCAACTATGACCATCGCCGCTTTATGATGATGCTTTGTCTTTCGCAGTATGGTAGCCCCAACGCGCAGGATAAAATCGGTCAGGGCGTTAGTGGCTCGGGCGGTTGGAAAGACCTTTGGGCAGGTACTACAAGCCTCCTTACCGGTGCGACAAAATCACTCGGTGATAACAACGGAAAGATAAACATTACAGTCACGAATGGCACGGTTGTAGGCGTGGATTGCTCACGTGTCAATCTGAACGGATTTGAAGACGCATGGGGCTGGCAGTGGGAGATGAATCAGGGTGCATACTTCGGAAATTCTGAAAACACTGCTCAAACGGGAAACGAGTTCTATATCTATGAGGGCAACCGTATGCCGTCATACGCTGAATTGGCTACACACCCATCGGGTAAGTATCGCCAGACTGTCAGACGCACCCTTTCAGCAAACAGTGAGGGATATGTCACAAAGATGATGCTTGGCGAATACTTCGACCTTATCGCAACTACTTTGGGCGGAGGAAGTAATTCATACTGGTGCGACTATGAATATGCCAATAACACTGGTCAACTGCTGCTCTGGGGTGGTCATGCGTATCTCGGTTCGGCTTGCGGTCTCGGTTGCGTGGACTCGTGGGACGCTTTCTCGAACTCGGCTGCGGCTTGCGGCTCTCGCCTTGCTTATTATGGCCCCCTTACCTTTATGGACGGAAAGCAACTGATGGCTACTGTCTGATGGAACGTAAGTAAAGTTTCAGATAAGCAAAGTCTTACCAATAATTAAAAAGAACATTGACATTCTGAAAAACCATTACAAAAACCGAATCGTGCCAATAAATGCGTCAGCGTATTTCGGTGCGTGCAGCGTGTACGGCACGATTTCGGTAGGTAGATGGGGAAGAGCCTGCTGCTCTGGGGTGGTAATGCGAATAACGGTTCGTATTGCGGTCTCGGTTACGTGAACTCGAGGAACGCTTTCTCGAACTCGAATGCGAATTACGGCTCTCGCCAAACTTGAATGAAAGGGGTAAAACCCAATCAGATAAATTTCCCCAGAGCCTTGACCCTGCGCTTATAATGAACTACGCAGCGTAACGGATTGAAAGATTATCCGTGAAGTCAGAACACATATTGCGGAAAGGTCTGCACCTTGCAGCAGACAAGCGGTGCAAGTAGGATGCGAAAGCATTTCGGAAGCTCCGGGCAGAGAATCCAAGCAAGCCATCTTGCATTTCTCGTTGGATTCTATTATTGAACTTGAAGAAAGTTAGTTTGGCACAAATAAAAAT
>NZ_PUED01000278.1 GCF_003024925.1 Paramuribaculum intestinale | reverse complement strand
ATCTTCTCCTCTACCAAACGAATACGTGCTTGAAGTTCCTCAGCAGAAGGTAATAGATTCGTTTCATTAATGGTATTGACATTGTCATAAGAAGCCACTCCCATCGGTGTATGTACGCCCCTGAACGCCCAACGTACCTCAGTCTCATCCTTGTCACTGCATATCAGCAATCCGATGGTTGGATTATCATCGGGTCCTTTCAATAATTCATCGACTGCACTTACATAATAGTTGAGTTTACCTGCAAATTCCGGTTCAAATGGCCTTATTTTGAGTTCTACAACCACATATGCTTTCAGTTTGATATGATAGAATAACATATCAATACGTCGGCTACGGCCATTGACGATAAACTCTTTCTGCCGACCAACAAAAGCAAATCCGGTTCCAAGTTCGAGAAGAAAACGGGTGATGTTCTGCTCAAGAGCTGTTTCCAACTGTTCTTCCTGATAATTCTCAGGGACTGTCACAAAACTGAAATCGTAGTTGTCTTTAGTAATTTCCTGCGCAAGTCGGCTTTGCGCTTCCGGCAGGTATTTTGGAAAGTTTGAGATGGCTTTGCCTTGCTTCTCATATAATTTGGCCTTCATTGAATTTGCCAACGTTTGACGGCTCCATCCTCTTGTTACGCATTCTTTTAGATAGAAAATGGCTTCGTCTAACGATTCGCATCCGGTTACAATGTCTGTCTGATGACGCCATGGCACAAGTCCGAGAATCATTGGCAAACTATCTTCGTTCAATTCTGCCCCAACCTGTGGCAGCTTTATTAATGATTGGATTTCAGCATTTTGCAATTCTGCCCCAAGTTGGGGCAGTTTTTCGGATGCTTCAGATGTGGAGAAAAACAAATACCATTGTTTCATCCTCCACATATTGCGGCTACTGAATCCTTTTTCATTAGGGAAAGCATCTTGCAAGTCAAAGCTAAGTTGCTCAACAACTCCTGAGCCCCAACGTTCCTCTGCTTTCCGTATTACAAGGTCACGTCCAATGCTCCAGTTGAATTGCAATTTTTCATAATTAACCTTTAGAGCCGCTTTTATCTGAGCCTCCCTATATCGCTTTATTATATCAGAAAGCCATGATGAGTAATCAGAGTCAATTCTGAAATCCTTAACTCTTACGATATATGGGGTGTCTTTTGTCTTATCCATATGCAAAATTAGCAAATTATTCTGATTCTCAGAAATTAATCTCTGTCAATCAAGGAGATTGACCAATTCTTTCTTGATGTCTTCGTCGATGTCTCGGTAGCGGGCGAAGGCCTTGCTACCTTCCTTGTGACCGGACAATGCTCCGACAAGGCTTGGGTCTTTAACCTTCTTATAGAGGTTGCCGACGAATGTGCGCCGTGCCATGTGGCTGCTCGCTATTTCATTCAGCGGTTTACGCTCCTCTTCGCCGGTCTTGGGATTGAGGACAGTGACAACACGTGTGATACCGCAAAGTGTAAAAATATCCTTGATTGCCTGATTGTATTTCTGTGTGCTGATGAATGGGAACAATCGACCCTTCTCATCCACTCCTTTGTATTTCCTGACAAGAGCCTTTGCACGACTGTTCAGTGGCACACGCACAACCTCCGGTCGCTCTCCCTTTGTCTTGTTGGGCATATACTCTACCGCGCCATTGATAATGTTTTCGGGTGTCAGTTCCATAAGGTCAGACACTCGGCAACCGATAAGGCATTGGAAGATGAAAATATCGCGTTGCACCTCCAGCGATTTCTTGAATGAAAAATCGCGGTCAGCAATTTTGTCACGTTCCTCCAATGTGATGTAATACGGCACACCATATTTCTCCGCGCCGATACTTGTGCAGGAGGCAAACGGAGTGCGAGTGATGTATCCACGCTTCACACACCAGTTGAAGAAAGCACGAAGCCGTTTCATAATGGCAATTACGGCATTGTGGCCACGCTGCTCCGGCTTGCGAGGCTTGCGCTTTGTCTCCACAACATCTGATGCGTCCTTATATATGGATGGATATTTCTCATAGATTCTGGGCTCATCAATGACAAACTGCTTGAAATCGTCAACCATCGCCCCGTTAAAATCTTCGAGAGTCAACTGAAATTTCTGCCGGGTTGATTTTCGCTTGTATTTCTCATATCTATCCAACAGCCGGGCCAACACTTTATAGTGGCTTGACAGTTTTGTACCATCCTGTGTGGTGTCAAGATATTCATTGAAGGTATCGAATAAACTGCGGCTGACAGGTACCGTCTCAAACAATTCCGGATGATTGTGACGCATTATGGCGTCCTCAAAGAATTCCTTGTTGAGTTGATTTG
>NZ_PUED01000277.1 GCF_003024925.1 Paramuribaculum intestinale | reverse complement strand
TTTAGGATTTGCTCGACCTTCTTTGATATAAATCTCTTTTGGGGGCACAAAAGAAGCCTCTTTGCTTAATCCTCTAAATGGATTCGATTTGCTATGATATTTGATGTTAAGACGTTCCCCATCTGGAAGTCCGTAACATTGATATACCATATGATCCTTAAGAGCTTTGTCATCAATTATTCTTGCGCGATAAAAAAATTCGCCTTCTTCAATTGTAATTGTATTTTTTGTTATGTAATTTGAAAGTATTTCTAATACCTTATGTTTAAGATAATAACGAGCTTCGAATAACGCAATTTCTTTGAATTCATTCCAAAGTTTGCGAGCTTCGTAATATGCGTCACTTTCGTCAGAATATCGCTTAATTTCCATCTGATTGTTTCACCTAATTATGTTATATTATCTGTGGAATTACACCAAATTGACCGTTCATATATGCCCGATGAATTGAAGACAGCTTGTTAAGCCCTTTGAAATCAACAAGAGAAAACAGTGTGGTATTGCCGTCTTTACCCTTTTCGGTAAACCATACGGAATCCTTGCCAAACAAATCGTCAATATCTTCCAATATCGGATCATAGTGCGTCGATACAAGCAGTTGTGATTGATTGTCCGGGGTGTTTATAAATTTGGCAAGTATGTATTCCATAAGATTGGGGTGCATACTTGCCTCAATCTCATCAATGCACAGAAAAGCCTGTCGCTTCAACTGTGTATAGATAAGCGACTCCAGTTCAACCATACGCTTTGTGCCTGTACTCTGGCAGTTTTCTGGCAAAACATAACTCTCACTTCCAGTCTCTCCCTCCACGGTATGACCGAATAATGCAGCCATTTTCTGTATCTTGATGTCGGATATGTTGAAGTCGGCTTCTTGTGCGAACTGCATCAGGTATTCCCTGAAATCCTCGCTGTCTGCAATCATCTTCTTTGCTCCATGCGATAATGATGAAAGTGAACCACTCTGCAAAGGAAGCATCCGGCTGTCAATCCAACGGCGCATATTATCAAGATAAGGCACGGCGATATTGACTTTTTTCAATACGGCAAGAACCGACATATTTCGCAGACAGTTCATTGTCATAATATCCACCTCTGCCGGAGAGAGCTTGGCGACAGTTGAATTGAATGTCAGCTTTGATACGCCCTGTACGTCCTCTCGACAAAACACCTTTGTCGGGCGATTTGTGAGATAGACAAATAATGCCTCACGACATACCTTTTCTGGATTCACCGTAAGCTGATACCAATAACGTATGCCGTCCACATACAATTTGATCTCAATCTCTGTGTCATAAGACAAAGCCGACTTCCGCATAAGGAATGGCTGGACATTTGTTCCATCATCATTTGTGGCAGGGATATTATTCCAGAATTCACGAAGGAACTCAACGGCATCCAAAAGATTAGATTTTCCGCTGGCATTGGCTCCGAGAACAACTGCAAAACGGAGTAACTGCACCCCGTCAGGCATGGTTACAACACTGTTGTAACGGTCATCTCCCGAAGGCTCGAAACTTATTTCAACTTCGTCACGGAAGGACTTGAAATTTTTTATTTTCAGCTCGTGTATCATTATATGTGGCTTTGATATGGCAAAGTTAGCTATTATTTGTGGCGTTTTCAAAATAAAACCGGAATATTTTGGGTTTTAATCTCTGAATTAGCTTAAATATCGCCAAAATGGAAATCAAAACACAATCAGCATCCATTATAATGAGGCGAGAGGGAGCAAAATTAAGTCTATAAATACACCGTCAAATATACGAGGCAGCAAGAATTGGCGAAAAACGTGGTAATAAATAAGGGTTATTTAACGCTCTTAATCGCCGAAAATCAGCGAATTATTATTATCTTTGCAAAGTAAACAAAGAAGAACATTGAAATATCGGGGTGCGCAAAGAGGGAGTACCGCGATTTTCAGAGAGTTAAGATATTGATAATCATATAACATACGTTTGTATCACAGAGACCAGGCGGATCACTAAAGGGTCACAAATTCAACATGAGTTTGTGGCCCTTTTTCGTGTCCGCAAGCGACTGTCGCTCAACTGTTAGCAAATTTATAACTTTCATATTTACAATGATTCGGTAAAAATTACAGAAGTAGTTGAAACTTAAGTTAATATAACGAATTATCAAATACAAATGAATCGCCAAAGCGTTCATTATAAAAAACTTAGCGTATGAACGTATTGGCGATTCTCAAAGACTTCACCTTTCGGTGTAAGTCGGTATTTGAAAATACTACAACCAAGATGAGCAAAAGGTTCCTCAACTGGCTGATTTTAACAATACGCACTGTAGCGTTG
>NZ_PUED01000276.1 GCF_003024925.1 Paramuribaculum intestinale | reverse complement strand
AGTATGTTGAGCCGTTACAAAATCAAGTCCTTTGAGCGAAACTGCGAGTACATCAACAAGCTTTCTGTCTATTATCTTTCCTACAATATCCGGACGCGAACCGTTTGTGTCTAGGTAGATGAACCCTCCTAAATCGCGTATCACTTCCATATCATCAATTAGCTTCGGGTTTAACGTTGGTTCACCTCCGGTAAACTTAAAAGCATTCCCTTGCATTAATAGCTGCGACACTACATAAACAAACTCTTCTGTATCATAGCTATAGAATTCAGAAGAATCACGTTCCTTAATATTGCAAAAGCCACATGAATAATTGCACTTATCATAAACTATTGCATGTACTTTTTCTGCACGTTTTTCAACGTGAGGATAAATATGTGAGAAATAGGAGGGTCTAATAGAGTATGCCATAACAATTTATTTGGGTAATCAAAATATGTACGTCAGAATTTAATAATCTGACGTACATCCTGTCTTCAGACATACTTAAATTTAAGAAGTTAAGCATGTCCAATCTTATCACTGGGAAAATGAGCAGTGATATGACAGTTCTGTGCGGACAACCTTGTTGGCGGTCACCTTCACAGCCTTTGCTTGGGGCTTTTCGTACTTTTTCATATCGAAAATATTATAGCACACTCTCTTACTGCGTCAAAAGAGATTGCGCTGGGTTAGAAATTAACGCAGTTAATCAAAGTCAATATTCATTGGGATACAATCTATAAAGAGCATGGGCTCTTCGTTGCAAAGTTTTCTTCTATAACGTTCAATTAAATTGAACTTTAGCATTTTTTCAAAGCGGGATTTACAATGAAGATGTCTCAAAGGACAGATTGAAAATGGAGTACACAAGGGTAACATAAAGCATCCTTTGCATTTTTCTCTGCATTCATTAAAACCCTTATGCCAGTAATTGAAAATCTTTTCATCGAGCATCTCTCCATCGACAGTGCCCCATGAAACTTCATCATTTGACAGACATTCGCATTTACAAATTTTACCTGATGGAGTTATGCTAATTTTAGTGGGTTCTTGTGCAGCGCAGAGATACATTCTAAAACCATCAGGTTGCAACCGTTCATAATCATACATCTTCGCTTCCATGATTCTTTTGGTAAGTCTGTCGCAGCTATCATTGACAGCCGAGAAAACTTCAGGATGTTCCTTAAAAGACGTTTCGGTAACATCATCATGAAGACAATGCGCATACATTTTGAAATTGTCACAACCGCTGTATTTATCTATGAAGTATTCTGTCAACTTCATCAACGAATCATGATTATTTCTATCTACGCTTAACCTTACAATCATGATCATTCCTGACTTAACAATATAGTCAATATTTCTCATGATTATGGAAAAACCATCTTTCGTTGATACGAAACGCTTTCGGGTGTCATGCTCTTCCCCCCAACCGTCAAGAGTAATCCTGACTTTTGACATCCTCCATAACGTCTTAGCTTTTTCTACAACCCCGCTATTGCAAAGTAAACCGTTTGTTGACATCGTTGAAAAATAATCAACATTGTTTTTGTTTAGTATTGCCGAGATCCTATCAATGGCTCTGATATTAACCAGAGGCTCGCCCCCAAACCAACGCAGGTAAATTTTCTTTGAGGGATCATGGGAGCGCAGTATATAATCCGCCACCTTATCCGCAGTTTCCATACTCATATGTTCTACCCGGGGATAATACCCATCCTCAAAACAATAGTAACATCTTGCATTGCATCCTGTAGATGTGAGGATATTATATCTGTCTAAGGAGGTATTATTGTTTAAGATGCTGTCAAACAATGTGTATGTCTCAAGATATGTTTTCAGTTCATCAGCAGACGCATCTATAAGTATGCGATTTTTTACAAATTCTTCCAGATGCTTCTGGCTTAAAGAATCAAGCCAGAATTTAGAAGGATAGCCGTCAGGCTCTATATGCTTGGCTATATCCTGATTAAGCGCACAGACAAATCTGGTAAATGTATTGCATACAATTATAGAGCCGTCATCAGCTTCCACTTTATAAATGTATGGGCTGAATTTGTAATCCTTGATGTCTGTTTGGCCAGACAGCAGATTGACAATTCTGGGTTCAGAGGATATAACTATCATAACTGAATTTGTTCGATAAGATCACTTGCATCGCTGAGAGCTGTCTCAAAGTCAATGCTATACTCAATTTGCATCTCTCTGGCAATTTCTTCAGGTGTCTTTTTACAATGATTCGGTAAAATTTGAGGTTGTTCAGTCTTGGCTAAGCCGCTAACTGAGCCAACCGATGATTTATTTTCTGAATTATTTTGAGATGCGGAGATTTTCCGCAAGTCGAAATAATTGTTGAGGC
>NZ_PUED01000275.1 GCF_003024925.1 Paramuribaculum intestinale | reverse complement strand
CTCGTCAGCCAACTGTTTTTAGGGATTACCTCATCGGGGTTCTCATTCCTCAGGTGTATGGCTTCCCGCAACAGTGTCTGCACATCTTTTGCCCAAGTCTGTTTCTTGTCTATATCATTGAGATATTTACGGGGGGAAAAACGATGCGTAGGTGGGAGGGATGAGCGGGGGTTGGGTGATTGGGCTAAGGGTCAGGGAGTTGGGCGCGGGCTTGTGGTGGGCGGTGGAAAAACGAAACGTTTTATAGGTGTAAAGGGATTTTGACAGACGGTTTGCACTTGAACGGTGTTCAAACGGTGGTTTTTACATTTCGGCGGCCTCAGGTCGCATTTTTTTTGCACCGGCGGGAAGTGTACGCGGCGCCGGCTCGATCAGGCGAGAATCCGCGCTCCTGCGGCGGCGTTTTTGCGACCGTCGACAAGCGGGACTCCGTCGCCCATCAGCGCGGGTGTGTCGGCCGCATGGGCGGCGTGGCGAGGTGGCAAAGCATCGGCAAACCAACAGAAACAACATATTAAAAACTACCATATAATTATTATTTGGAATATTTGAGTAACTTTGCGACATAAAACAGCGCCACGGCCGGCGGGTGACGGCGTAAGCCTCCGAAAGAGCCGGAGAGGTGGCGATAAAACAGCAGGAAATATGGCGAAAGTGATACACGTGCATCTGATCGGCAGGCGGCGGGATCTCTACTTTGGGAGCATTGCCGCCGTCTACAGCGTATTGACCCCGGAGGAGGTGGGAATGACCCGCAGCAGCCTCGCTCATGCCGGACTATCGGGCGGCGGTACGGTAGTGACTAAAACGGCCATAATCAAACAGTCAACGCTTATCAGAAACCGGAGCGACCTACCGGCCGCCGGCGACAATTGAGCCCAACAGAGAGCCTAAAAACGGCCTCATCGGCCGGCGGCAACAAATTACCCGAAAATATTCCACGAGGGAGCCAGTGCGGCTCCCTCTATTTGTTGCCCGATAGTCGACACAAAAGAGGTTTGGGTGGACATTTGGGTGGACGTTTGGATGGACATTATACCTATGTGTAAAGATAGGTTTGGATGGACATTGTTAAAAAGTTTGGGTGGACATTTTAACAGTTCACACCCCCTTGCAGGGGGGATGGGAACCCATGCTTTTTTTTGAAAGTACCCCAAAAATGCACCTTCACCCCCCCCGAAACTTGAAACGACCTATCAAAATTGGGGAAATGTTAAAACTGCTAATATACACTGAATTAGCAAGATAGCAAATTTTTGAAGTCGAAATGTTAAAGAACAGCCGCGCGGCGCGCTTTGGAAGTGTTTTTTGGTGCGCTGCGGGGCGCGCAGCGCGTGCGCGATACGTGCGCCGACGAGCAGCGGAAAGCGGTCGGAGTTGTCGTTACCATATAGGCGGTGATCATGACTGCAGCTGACGGGTAAAGCCTACGATCGAGGCCACATGGAGCACATCGGCGCGATCGACGAGAAATGACGGCCCATCCGGATTGATCGACCGACACATGATCTGATCACCTCCATAATACGGAATCTTAAAAACGACGCCATCGCGCGTATCTAATATGTGAGGCTCGCCCCACTTGATATTGGTCGGATTGTCAACAAACCGACAAGCGAGCTCATCGCCCGACAGATAGTCGGGAGCCATCGAATCGCCCTCAATTTTGATCGTAAAATCATAAGCCGGGAAGGTGGTGATCACCGGGAAGCGCTCACAGTCCGCGTCGCAGGCGGCATTGGTGGCTATCGACAGCGCACCCGCCGCAGCCGCAAACGGGATGCGTGGCCGCGTCGCTATATCTTGAGAGTAATAAAAGTCATTATTTATTTGCGTAACTCGGTCTTGTTCATTATCTTTGCTTTCGGAGATCAGGTTGTTAACCTGCGTTTTGCGTCGTGGATGCGCTTCGTTTTTCAGCATATCTCCTTTACCTGTCATCAACCATTCAGCTGATAGTTCAGGGTATGAGGTTAATATTTTAACCAGCATATCACTTCCAGGAGCAGAGGTTAAATTACTGCCCTTAAAGTTGCTTGATTGTATCCCAGTTCTTTCAAAGAAATCAACTTTTTTTATGCCGCTCACCTCTAAGAAGGCAAGAATTTTTTCCTTTATGGTTAAAGTTTTTGCCATTTTTGTTTTGTGGTTAAAATTTTATCCCTAACTTTGCAACGTCTTCCACGAAGGAAGGCGCTCCAAAGATACGAAAATTTGCAACAACACTCAAATGGATATTCTCAACAAATTGACCCCCTATGGATTATTTAAATTGACCCCCATTGATAACCTGTGATTTTTGGACAGTTTTTACAGGGGTTGACAATAGGGTCTGGGGGATTCTGATGGCGTGTTGAT
>NZ_PUED01000274.1 GCF_003024925.1 Paramuribaculum intestinale | reverse complement strand
GTGTATGGCAAAGTATTAACTTTGCACCGTGTTAGTAATTCAGTTGCAAAGTTAGCGAAAATTACGGCACGAAGCAATAACAAAAATTACTTAAATTTCAGTTATATGGACTACACGACAGCACAGATTAACAGAAACTTCCTAATTAAAGTTAGCGGAGTGAACGGCGAAGGAAAGCGGTTAAATACCCTCGTCGGAGTAAGTGGGCTTCTTCGTCTTATTGGCGAAAAATTAGCCAACAACCTCCTAACCCGCGCCTTCAAGTGTATGCTTGATAAGTGCGTATGCAAACTTCGTCGCGGGCTTAAAATTACATTCTACTATAAATAAGCATACAAGTATATGGCAAGTAAAACTATTAAGGCTAAGGCAGTCGTAAAAGTGCTTACCGACTTCGGCTATTGGTGCCTGGCAGAGATACGCGGACTTAAAGAAGGCACAATATTAGAAGGCCGGTTTAACCCCAAAAACAAAGCCTTTGATTTTTCCTACAACGGGCAAGACGCAATGCTGTGGATAGGACAAAACGGCGAACTAATAGAGGACGAAACAACTAACACCATACAACAATGAGCATGAACGACAACCAGGGCTGTAGTGTTTGCCCCGCCGGAAGCGAGAACTACGAAGTATTCACTACCCGCCTACGCGGAAAGCGAGTTAAGCGCGTCCAATACGACTACCGCACCCCGGACGGGGAACTATTCGCTACCGTGGCTTCGTCCTTGATTGAGTGCCGCCACCGCCGCGATGAGTGGTTAGAGAAGCGACAGGCAAACGCGGGTAAGGGTTAATTTTCCCGATAGCCGTATCAAGTTAATACGGAGCAACCACAACTATATAGCAAGCCAACGGAGAAAGAATCCCTTTCGTGAAGGCTATAAACCGTTGACAACCGGGAACAGGCCGGAGCGCGGACGCAGCGAAAGCGGGCGAAGGAAGTTCGAGCCTTCCACCGCGCACTAAATTCTAACCGCTTAATAATTCAAAATATGACATTGACAGCGACAAAAGCAGCCTTCCGAGGCTTCCGAAACGGACTTAAACAAGTAAAGATGGGCGACTACGAAGCCTGTATAGCCGACCTTTGGGCGGCATTGGGAATCAATAACCGCAATTCCTTCTATTGCTACCGCGACGGCAAGCAGGAGCCAAAAGCAAGCCAAGCCGTAGCAGTTACGGAAGTATTCGCCAAGTATGGAGTAACCGAAAATATTTGGGGGATATGCGACTAAAAGCAGAGCTTACCCGACGGGAAGGCGAGGTAGCCGAGTTGTTGGCGTGGGGAGCGAGTAAGAAAGAAGTAGCCGAAAGGCTCTTTATTTCAGCCCGTACCGTAGAGAACACCGCCCGCAACATATACGCCAAGATAGGCATCCAAAAGGCTACGGAACTTTGCGTTTGGTGGTTTTGCACGAAGTGCGGCGTTCCCGTAGACTTAGACCCGCTTAAACGCGCCTTCATAGCGACAGCCCTGCTGTTGGTTATGGGCTTCCACGAATACAACGGCAATAACGACGACAACTATTTGTTACGCGGGGCCAGACCAACAACGGCACGGACAACAAGAACGCTCCGCCGAGCAAAGGACGAGAACGAAAATATTAACCCCTTCAACAACTTGATAGCATGACAAGCGAGGAACTGAAAACAAAGATATTCGGCAAGACCGAAACCGGGGAACGCTACACGTTCCGGCAGTGGCTAATTTTCGTATGGTTCGCCCTGTCGCTATTCCTTCTTTGCGCGGCCGCCGAGGACGCAAGTATAACCGTCTTATTAGTTCTATTCGCCAACTTCGCCGCTTCCGCCCATTACATTAACAAACTTCCGCTTCCCGAAGACCCGGAAAAATACTTAGACGACGATGAAGAAGATTAACCCCGACACCCGAATAATAGACCTTACCGTAGGCCAACTTTTGGATGCAGTCGAAGACCGAGTAAGGGCGGTTTTGGCAAACAAGCCAACAAAACAGGAAGGCGAACGCCGCTACGTCTACGGCCTTAAAGGTTTGGCGAAACTATTAGGGTGCAGCAAAACGACCGCAAGCCGTATCAAGACTTCCGGGAAGATTGACAAAGCAATAACCCACATAGGCGCACTTCTGATTATTGACGCGGATTTAGCCTTAGAGTTAGCCGGAAACAAAGAAAAGTAACAACACTAAATAATTAACAGCTATATGAGCAGACAAGTAACACTAAAACGCCTTACCCTTGTAAACTTTAAGGGTTTGCGAAACGTAGCCGTAGAGTTCGGCGACGGCGTTACGACCATAAGCGGACGTAACGGAACCGGGAAGACCACAATAGCGGACTCCTTCGCGTGGCTTCTTTGGGGCAAAGACAGCGAAGGAA
>NZ_PUED01000273.1 GCF_003024925.1 Paramuribaculum intestinale | reverse complement strand
CGTGGAGCGGGATCACAGCATAATGCATCCGGAGCTGTTCGTTGCCATAGCCCTGGCTACTCCACATCTTGCGCTCGCCCAGATGCACCTTGGAGCCGGTCATCTCATAGTGCAGACCGATATCCAGTCCGAATCCGATACCGGGGAACATCATTTCGCCGGTTACGCCGGCCGAAAACCCTGTGGATTTATCGACAGTGACAAGTTCCTGCTTAAACTTGAGATTATTGACATTAACTCCCGCCTGCGCACCCCAGCGGAACTGTGCGAATGCCTCTGACGGCACAGTCATTGCCGCAGCAACGGCGATCGCCGCGGCTGTGCGGCGCAGATATGATCTGATTGGTTGTATCATGATGATAGTGCTATATTTTCGGCAAAGGTACAAAACACTCCCGACATACCCGCCCCAACTGCACCAAAAAATCGCATTGCGCGGCTAACTGTTTCTGAAATGGAGCGGTTGTTAGATCCTAATGGCCATCCATCGACGTTTGCCTGCATTTCCACAACCCATCACTGTTTGGCATAAAAAATAAGCCGGGTCTCTCAAGGAACACCCCGGCGCTAAACTGGCATGATAGCCTTGCAGCTAAAGTCCATCACAAAAGTAATACTTTTCTTTTACACTCCAAATAATTCTTTTACACTCCAAATAATGACACCGCAAAAATTTCGCGAATTTACCAAAAAAGATGAAAAGAGCTCGCAAAGCTTCTCCGCAGCGATCTGCCGCGGCTCATGGTAACAAAGGCGATGCAGCATTTCCGGGCAATTTCGCCCGGATCACCCCAAAATGCGCAAGACGACAAAACGAATATGACAAAAAAACTGACATGACAACGAAGAATTAACCGCGGTAATAAAGAATTTTGTAACTTTGTAGGCACGGCCGATGCTGTCGGCAAAGGCCTGACACTATTTCAACGACAACTATTCCGACAGAAATTATGAAAAAATGCCCTTATTGCGCCGAAGAGATTCAGGACGACGCCATAAAATGCCGATACTGCGGCAGCGCTATCGATAACGGATATGGCCAGACGCCGCCCCCATACGGCGATCAGCAAGCCCATTACGCCGGCCAGTCATCACCGTCAGACCCTTACGCGATGTGGTATGCCAATGACGCTTTCGCATCGGGTCCGCAAGGACGGAGCCGCGGAGTGACTGCCCTGCTGGCCATACTGTTAGGCTGGCTCGGAATCCACTATTTCTATATCGGGAAAACCACCGGCGGCATAGTGTTTCTGTTGCTGACGGTGATCTCCTGCGGATCAATTCCTGCACTTTTAGGGCTGATACAGGGCATAATGATGCTCTGCATGACCAATCAGGAATTTGAGAACCGCTATCTGCTCACCACTTCATCATTCCCATTCTGATGCGCCGGTACATACCTGTGCTAACCATAGCCGGATCCGACTCATCGGGCGGCGCAGGCATTCAGGCCGACATCAAGACCATGTCGGCCATAGGGTGCTACGGCATGTCGGCCATTACAGCCCTGACGGCACAGAACACCGTCGGCGTGGGAGCCATAGAGGGGGTAAGCCCCATGATGGTCAAGGCACAGATCGACGCCGTGTTTGCCGACATATCGCCTGCTGCTGTCAAGACCGGAATGCTCTTCAGCGCTCCGATAGTCGAGGCTGTGGCCGAAGTGCTCGGACATCACTGCGTCAAAAATCTTGTGGTCGACCCGGTGATGGTGTCGACAAGCGGCAAACGCCTGATCGCCGACGATGCAGTGGAAGCCATGAGACGGACACTCTTTCCTATGCTCACACTCATCACCCCCAACCGCAACGAGTCAGAGGCGCTTACCGGCTGCGACGACCCACGCCGGCAGGCCGAGGAACTGCGCCGACAAGGATGCGCCAATGTGCTCGTAAAGGGTGGCGATTCGGATGCGGTAGATTTCAAGACAGATATGCTGCTCACAGCCGATGGCGACTGGATTGAGCTCAAAGCCGATGCGGTCGACACCCCCAACACACACGGCACCGGATGCACTCTGTCGTCGGCCATAGCGTGCTACATGGCTATAGGCTACAGTCTGCCAAGAGCCGTGGAGATGGGCAAGCTTTTCGTCACCCGCGCACTCCGCTCCGGCGCTAAAGTCACTACCGGCAAAGGCCACGGCCCGGTCGACCACTTTTTCTCACCACGCAAACTTAAGATCACATGAACATAACAATCAACGGCAAAACGTATGATATGCCTGAGGCATCCACACTGCAGGATGCTCTTGAGGCGGCTAACGTAAAACCGCAAGGCATAGCCACTGCGCTCAACACTCATGTGGTGACCGCCGACATGCGTCCGAAACCGGTGCTGACCGATGGCGCACCCGTAGTAAGCATCACCAATTTTTACGGACGAAGACCAACAAGA
>NZ_PUED01000272.1 GCF_003024925.1 Paramuribaculum intestinale | reverse complement strand
GTGGTGATCGGTAAACACCTGCCCGGACTATTGGCAGTCAAGTGTGTGTCGACCCTCCTTACGATTGTGCAAATTTAACCATTATCCGATAAAAAAAGTGCATAAGACATTAAAAATCGGGCAAAACAACATATTTGATAGGCTATGCACAATTTTTTATATCCCTGCTCCTGGCATTTGAGTAGTTTTGCATCGTGAAACAGCGGCCTAGGCAAGTGGTCGAATTTTTATAATATTCAGCTTGTCTTATGGAGTGTTTCGGTGTGGAGCGAAGGAGAATATCTACATATTCCGACAGAGCTACAATCCGAAATCGGCTAAAAAGAAGCCGCAGCAAGCCACGGGTTACTGA
The DNA here is from genome assembly GCF_003024925.1 of Paramuribaculum intestinale. Classification (GTDB taxonomy): domain Bacteria; phylum Bacteroidota; class Bacteroidia; order Bacteroidales; family Muribaculaceae; genus Paramuribaculum; species Paramuribaculum intestinale. The sequence continues at coordinate 2,046 of NZ_PUED01000272.1, read as the reverse complement.
CGGGTTCGATAATATCAACTGATTTTTAAGAGTTACTTACTTAACCAATAATCATAAACAATGAGCAAGACTATAAAAGGCATCGCGGTCATGATGATGCTTGGACTGACAGCGGTCATGGCCGGTGCATCGCCGCTTGACGGTGTGGAAATAAACCATCTGGGTACAAACAATACCATCGTAAGAGTAAACGGCGAGAGAAAGTATCTGTTGCTTCCGGTGCAGGAATCTCACGACGACGCAAGAATCAACGTTCTTGTCGACGGACGGCTCGACCGTACCATCAACGTGAGACTGGCGAAAAACAGAGTTGACTATTATGTACCGTTTGACCTCACCCCTTACCGCGGGCATAAGGTGGTGATGAACGTATTCACCAATCAGGGGCGTTCATCGGTAAGAGAAGCCGCCGATGATGCCTGCTGGAATAATATCTCGCTTGCTGATACGTTCGACACCGTCAACCGCGAGAAATATCGCCCGGCTTATCACCACACACCCTTATATGGCTGGATGAACGATCCTAACGGCATGTTCTATAAAGACGGGATATGGCACCTGTATTACCAGTACAACCCCTATGGATCGAAATGGCAGAACCTTTCGTGGGGACACTCCACATCGACAGACCTTGTCCACTGGAATCATCATCCTGTGGCAATACAGCCCGACGGACTCGGAATGGTGTTCAGCGGAAGCTGCGCCATCGACCGTAGCTCTACGGCCGGATACGGAAAGAATGCTGTAGTCGGGCTGTATACATCAGCCGATGCAAGTCAGACTCAGAGCCTTGTATGGAGTGATGACAATGGCGAGACATTCCGTACATACGCGGCAAACCCTGTGCTGACTCTTGAATCCGAAGCGCGCGATCCAAATATGTTCTGGGACGATGACGCCCGGCAGTGGGTGCTCGTGCTGGCTCATGCGCTCGAACACGAAATGCTCATATTCACCTCTCCTGACATGAAGAAATGGACTCTGCAGAGTTCGTTCGGTAAGGGCATTGGCGCCCAGGAAGGTGTCTGGGAGTGTCCCGATCTGTTCCGGCTGCCGGTCGAGGGCAGTGGCGAAGAAAAGTGGGTGATGCTGTGCAATCTCAACCCCGGCGGCCCGTTCGGCGGAAGCGCCACACAATATTTTATAGGCGAATTCGACGGAAAGACTTTCAAGGCCGATGTCGATGCCGATGGCAATATCCCTACAAAGTGGATGGATTTCGGAAAAGACCATTATGCAACCGTAAGCTGGAGTGATGCCCCCGGCGGCCGTCGAACAGTGATCGGATGGATGAGCAATTGGCAGTATGCCGCAGAGGTGCCTACAATGCAGTTCCGCAGTGCCAACACCCTGCCGCGCGAGGCTCGGCTCTTCAAAGCCGCCGACGGACAGATATATCTGTCATCTGAGCCGTCGCCGGAACTTACGGCCTTACGTGGCAGCCTGTCGCTTAAAGTCAGAAAAGCTTCCGTCGGCAGAAAATCCCGTACTTACGTTCTCCCTTCGGCCAACGATGGCGTATGCGAGATAGTGTTTGACGTTGATGCAAGAAAATCTGGAGCTGTCGAGATAGAACTCAGCAACAGTGACGGTGGGAAAGTAGTCATGACGTACGATGCCGTCGCCCACACTCTGTCGTTTGACCGCACAAAAAGCGGAGTGGTCGACTTCAGTCAGGATTTCCCGGCAGTGACTGTCGCACCCACATTTGAAACCGACAACCGAATATCATTGAGAATATTCATCGACAGGTCAAGTATCGAAGTGTTCGGCAATAACGGAAACTTCGTGATGACCAACCTGGTGTTTCCGACAATCCCATACACGCGACTCTCCGTGTCAGCGCGGGGAGGCAACGCGAAGATCGAGAATCTACATATCTACTCAATTAAAGAAAACTGATAAGTAACTCGCAAAAATTAGCTGCGAGTGATTTTTGAGATTTGTTCGAGTGGTTTTTGCTTTAAGACGAGGGCGTGTAGCCGAGCTACACAACTGAGGATGAAAGCAAATAACGCCGGACAAAATCAAAAAGTACCGCAGCAA